>JALYMD010000237.1 GCA_030773875.1 Chloroflexota bacterium
AGTTCTGACCGGCGCGGACATCGGCTACCAGGGGGACGGCGAGATCGTAGGCCCCCTCCATCGTCGTGACGACGAGGTCCGCGGCCTCCGCGAGATGGGAGCGATCCACCTCTAACACCAGTTCATCGTGGACCTGGAGGAGAAGCCGGGCACGCAGCCCGAGCGCCGGGATCGCCTTCGCGAGACGGATCATCGCGATCTTAATGATGTCGGCGGCAGTCCCTTGAACCGGCATGTTAATGGCCATCCGCTCAGCGACGAGGCGGCGGGCACCGTTGCTGGACACGAGGTCCGGCAGGTAGCGGCGGCGTCCACTCGGCGCTTGGACGTATCCGTTGGTGACCCCGAAGCGGATGATCTCGTCGAACAGGGCACGGACTCGGGGGAGCCGCGCCCAGTACTGGTCGATGAACTTCTGGGCATCGGCGCGGCTCAATCCAGAGTCCCGGGAGAGGCCGTAGGACTGCATGCCATACATGACGCCAAAATTGACCGTTTTGGCGACCCGGCGCATGTCCGGCGTGACGGCCTCCGGCGGGACACCGTTGACCACTGCGGCCGTGGCCCGGTGGATATCCTCGCCCGTGCGAAACGCTTCGACGAGGAACGGTTCTCCGCTCATATGGGCCAGCAGGCGTAACTCAATCTGCGAGTAGTCGGCCGCAAGCAGCACCGGGTCGTCGAAGAGCCGGTACTCGGGCCGGTGGTCCGCAACGAACGCCTGACGCACGCGACGGCCCAACTCCGTGCGAATCGGGATGTTCTGAAGGTTCGGGTTGGTGGACGAGAGCCGGCCCGTGGCGGCGACGGTTTGGTTGTAGGAGGTGTGGACGCGGCCGGTTTCGGAGTTGACCTGTTGCGGGAGGGCGTCTACGTAGGTGGACTTCAGCTTGCCAAGCGAGCGGTATTCGAGCACCGCCTCGACGATCGGGTGCCAGTCTCGGATGTTCTCCAGAACGTCGGAGTCAACGGAGTAGCCCGTCTTCGTCCGGCGGCCGGATGGAAGTTTGAGTTCGTCAAAGAGCAGGGTGGCGAGTTGTTTGTTGGAGCCGATGTTCAGCTCGCGGCCGGCCATCGCGTGGATGGAGGCCTCAAGCTCCCCGAACCGCTGGGTGATCTCGGCTGATAGCTCCTGTAAGTAGGGGACGTCGATTGCAATCCCTGCCCGCTCCATGTCCACCAGCACCGGGACGAGGGGCAACTCGATGTCTTGGAAGAGCGCTTCTTGCCCCTGCTCCTGGAGTTGGTCTCGCTGAGGTTCGACGAGGGCGAAGGTCGATTCGACATCCCCGCAGGCATAGTCCCCGGCCGCATCGCTGCCGACCCGGTCCATGGTGATCTGCCCCCGTCCCGTCCCAATCAACTCCGTGATCTCGGTCATCTCTATGCCGAGGCGCGTGAAGGCCAGATCCTTGAGCCGGAGCGAGGTCTCGCCGAGGAGGTAGGCGGCGATCATGGTGTCGAAGTCGATGTTCGCCAGGTCGTACCCGTGCCGGCGCAGCACCTGCAGATCGTACTTCCCATGGTGGGCAATGCGTTGCAGGCTTAAGTCGCAGAAGATCGGTTCCAGCGCGGCACGAACCAGATCCAGATCGACATTGCCGTCGCCGGTGTGGCCCACGGGCACGTAGAAGCTCTCATGTGGACTGACCGCGATGGCAATACCGACCAAGCCGGCTGTGAGCGGATCGGTGGAGGTCGTTTCGACATCGAGCGAGTAGGCGCCCGATGCCCGCACGCGCTCAACCACGACAGCAAGCTGCTCCCCCGATCGCACGATGACGCGGCGTGACGGCTCGCGTTCTTCGGGGACGGAGGGGGAAGCCGTCTGACGGGGCTCGGGGAGGCGACCCAGGAGATTGCGGAACTCGAGTTCGCGGAAGAGCGACAGGACGCGCTCCCGGTCGTAGTTCCCGACTGCGCTGTGGTCCAGATCCAGAGGAACATCCAGATCCCGCACGATCGAGGCGAGCCGCTTGCTTTCCAGGGCCTGCTCGACGTTCGCTTCCAAGGCGGTGCGGGCTCGGGCCGGCGTCACCTCGGAGATGTGAGTCAGGATCTGTTCCAGGGAGCCGAACTGCGCGATGAGGGCCTTTGCAGTCTTGTCCCCGATACCGGGAACGCCGGGGATGTTGTCGGAGGTGTCGCCAACGAGGGCCTTGTAATCGGCCACCAGGGCGGGGGCGAAGCCGTAGCGATCCATCACCGCGGCGCGGTCGAAAAGGCGCAGTTCCCCGAACCGCTTGGCGCCCGGCAGCACCACGTGAACATCGTCATCCACGAGCTGGAGCAGATCTGTGTCGCCGGTCACAATGAGGACGCGAAGGCGCGCTTCGTTGGCGCAGCGGGTCGAGATGCTGCCGATCACGTCGTCGGCCTCGTAGCCGTCTCGCCGCTCGATGGGGATATTGAGCGCGTCGATCAGCTGCTGGACGCGATCGACCTGCCTCCGCAGATCGTCCGGCATGGAGGAGCGATTCGCCTTGT
>JALYMD010000238.1 GCA_030773875.1 Chloroflexota bacterium
AGTTCTGACCGGCGCGGACATCGGCTACCAGGGGGACGGCGAGATCGTAGGCCCCCTCCATCGTCGTGACGACGAGGTCCGCGGCCTCCGCGAGATGGGAGCGATCCACCTCTAACACCAGTTCATCATGGACCTGGAGGAGAAGCCGGGCACGCAGCCCAAGCGCCGGGATCGCGTTTGCGAGACGGATCATCGCGATCTTAATGATGTCGGCGGCAGTCCCTTGAACCGGCATGTTAATGGCCATTCGCTCAGCGACGAGGCGGCGGGCGCCGTTGGTGGACACGAGGTCCGGCAGGTAGCGGCGGCGTCCGCTCGGCGCCTGGACGTATCCGTTGGTGACCCCAAAGCGGATGATCTCGTCGAACACGGCACGGACGCGGGGGAGCCGTGCCCAGTACTGGTCGATGAACTTCTGGGCATCGGCGCGGCTCAACCCGGAGTCCCGCGAGAGGCCGTAGGACTGCATGCCATACATGACGCCGAAGTTGACTGTTTTGGCGACCCGGCGCATGTCTGGCGTGACGGCCTCCGGCGGGACACCATTGACCACCGCGGCTGTAGCCCGGTGGATATCCTCGCCCGTGCGAAACGCTTCGACGAGGAACGGTTCTCCACTCATATGGGCCAGCAGGCGTAACTCGATCTGCGAGTAGTCGGCCGCAAGCAGCACCGCGTCGTCGAAGAGCCGGTACTCGGGCCGGTGGTCCGCAACGAACGCCTGACGCACGCGACGGCCCAACTCCGTGCGAATGGGGATGTTCTGAAGGTTCGGATTGGTGGACGAGAGCCGGCCCGTGGCGGCGACGGTCTGGTTGTAGGAGGTGTGGACGCGGCCAGTTTCGGAGTTGACCTGTTGCGGGAGGGCGTCCACGTAGGTGGACTTCAGCTTGCCAAGCGAGCGGTATTCGAGCACCGCCTCGACGATCGGGTGCCGGTCTCGGATGTTCTCCAGAACGTCGGAGTCAACGGAGTAGCCCGTCTTCGTCCGGCGGCCGGATGGGAGTTTGAGTTCGTCAAAAAGCAGGGTGGCGAGTTGTTTGTTGGAACCGATGTTCAGTTCGCGGCCGGCCATCGCGTGGATGGAGGCCTCAAGCTCGCCGAACCGCTGGGTGATCTCGGCTGATAGCTCCAGTAAGTAGGGGACGTCGATTGCAATCCCTGCCCGCTCCATGTCCACCAGCACCGGGACGAGGGGCAACTCAATGTCTCGGAAGAGGGCTTCTTGCCCCTGCTCCTGGAGCTGGTCTCGCTGAGGTTCGACGAGGGCGAAGGTCGCTTCGACATCCCCGCAGGCATAGTCCCCGGCCGCGTCACTGCCGACCCGGTCCATGGTGATTTGACCCCGTCCCGTCCCAATCAACTCCGTGATCTCGGTCATCTCTATGCCGAGACGCGTGAAGGCTAGATCCTTGAGCCGGAGCGATGTCTCACCGAGGAGGTAGGCGCCAATCATGGTATCGAAGTCGATGTTCGCCAGGTCGTACCCGTGCCGGCGCAGCACCTGCAGGTCGTACTTCCCATGGTGGGCAATGCGTTGCAGGCTTAAGTCGCAGAAGATCGGCTCAAGCGCGGCACGAACCTGATCCAGATCGACGTTGCCGTCGCCGGTGTGACCGACGGGCACGTAGAAGCTCTCATGCGGGCTCACCGCGATGGCAATGCCGACCAGGCCGGCTGTGAGCGGATCGGTGGAGGTCGTTTCGACGTCGAGCGAGTAGGTGCCCGATGCCCGCACGCGCTCAACCACCACAGCAAGTTGCTCCCCCGATCGCACGATAACGCGGCGTGACGGCTCGCGTTCTTCGGGGACGGAGGGGGAAGCCGTCTGACGCGGCTCGGGGAGGCGACCCAGGAGATTGCGGAACTCGAGTTCGCGGAAGAGCGACAGGACGCGCTCCCGGTCGTAGTTCCCGACTGCGCTTTGGTCCAGATCCAGAGGGATATCCAGATCCCGCACGATCGAGGCGAGTCGCTTGCTTTCCAGGGCCTGCTCGACGTTCGCTTCCAAGGCGGTGCGGGCCCTGGCTGGCGTCACCTCAGGGGTGTGAGTCAGGATCTGTTCCAGGGAGCCGAACCGCGCGATGAGGGCCTTTGCGGTCTTGTCCCCGATACCGGGAACGCCGGGGATGTTGTCGGAGGTGTCGCCAACGAGGGCCTTGTAATCGGCCACCAGGGCGGGGGCGAAGCCGTAGCGCTCCATCACCGCGGCGCGGTCAAATAGGCGCAGTTCCCCGAACCGCTTAGTGCCCGGCAGCACCACGTGAACATCGTCGTCCACGAGTTGGAGCAGATCGGTGTCGCCGGTCACAATGAGGACGCGAAGGCGCGCTTCGTTGGCGCAGCGGGTCGAGATGCTCCCGATCACGTCGTCGGCCTCGTAGCCGTCTCGCCGCTCGATGGGGATATTGAGCGCGTCGATCAGCTGCTG
>JALYMD010000239.1 GCA_030773875.1 Chloroflexota bacterium
ATACTGGGGCGCACTGGCGTCCCCACCAGGGCGGCGCTCTTCTCGCCTGGGCGAGATCGGAACCCGCTTCACCGCCCCTTCATCCCGTCCGACCGGACCCGGCATTCCCGGATTTGATCCTTCGGGATCCAGACGGGGTCGGGCGCCTGTCCCCGTTCTGGCGAGACTTCGGCTCGAATCTAAAAGCGGAGGATCTGGCTCTCGCGGCCGGTCAATACACCATCACCCCGGACCACAAACCCCTTATCGGCCCCGCCGCCGAGACGGAGGGCCTCTGGCTCCATACCGGCTACAGCGGGCACGGGATCATGGGCAGCCCCGCCGGTGCGCGTCTCCTCGCGGATCTCCTCGCCGGCAGGGTGCTCGACGAGGAGAACCCGTTCCGACCGGGTCGATTCGCCGCCCACACACCTCCGAAAACCACCGAGCGGGCTCTCCTCTAGTTCGGTGTCCCGGCTCCATCCTGAACCCTATCATCCCCTCCCTCCTGGCTCCTCCTCTCCTCGGCTGGCCGGGATGCTGGCACGGCGGCTGCAAGGGCGAACAGATCGACGGAACACGGCGGAAAGCCCGGTGACGACGTTGAGCATGCAGACGGACGAGGCGAGATGGCAGACGGGAGACTAGAAGACGAGGCCGACGACCAGCGACCTGACCTTGTCGATGCACCGCCCAGCAGTGAGGACGTCCCCGCCGCGCGGCAGGACCCTGGCGTCTTCCGGGGTCTGGAACGCTACCTCGCCTCGGGGATCGGGCGGCGAGACACCACCGAGGACCGGATTGACGGACTCCCGACTGGCGAAGGTGATGGCCCTGGAGCGCCGCTCGCGGTGGCTCGCCGTGCTCTGGAACCCGTCCAGGCGTCCCTCACCGCCGCCGGCTTCTACGCCTACGGCACTCTCGACGATGCCAACCGCTGGACGATCGCGGCGGATGATGAGGCGGGGCGGATTGACGTCCGCGTCGGCCCCGACGGGTTCGAGGTGGAGCTGTGGGCCTCCTCTCCCGGCCTCTATGCCGAGGAAGAGAATCCATTCCGCCGCCGGGCGCTGGAGCGGCTAGCACGGATGACCATCCCCAACATCGCTCGGGGACTCCTGGAGCCACATCAAACCGCGACCTGGGACGAGATCGACCAGGGCGTGGCGGTGGGCCTGCGCTACGAGCTGCCCTTCACCCGAAGCGACACCATCGGTGCCTTCGTCCGCGAGCGGCTTCCAGAACTGGAAGAGCTGCTCGGCTTCGTGGAGTCGCGTGTCGCCTCGTAAGTGATCACCGCAGGAAGGGTGACCACCCACCTCTCGATAGATCCCAGCCGCGTCATGCCTCCTCTGCCACTCCCCCTTCTTCCATCCGGGGCTTGAACTGCCCGGTCCGAGCCGCTCCAATGGGCGGGCTGCTTCGCAGAGGCGGGATTCGCCAGGCAACCGGGTCCAGGCGAATCCCGTGGTATCTGACCATCCCGTGCGTGGACGACTGAATGCGTGATGACATCTTCCCTTGACTGCCAAGGTCGCATACACTGCGAGACATCCAATCCGAATTGCTTCCCGTCTGAGTGAACCACCCTAGGCACCCCGCTTCGCGAAGGTGGCCGAAGGTGTCACCCCAGGCCAACAGGGGGGGAAGCAAAGGCGGAGACCGCATCGCCTCGTCCGGAACGGCTCCGGGCGGGATAGCTTCGGAAGCGCGGAGAGTCCCCGTATGGCTCGAGTGCTCCTGGTCGAGGACGATAACGCCGTCCGGGACCTGATGGTGATGGCGCTCGAGGACGCGGATCACGTTGCCTGGCCCGTGTCTGACGGCCGCGAGGCGCTGACCACCGCGCTGACCGCCCGCCCAGACGTGATCGTGCTCGACTACCTGCTGCCCTATCTTCACGGCAGTGAGGTTCTCACCCAGCTCACTGGCACCCCCGAGGTGGCTCAAATTCCCGTCGTCCTCTGCACAGCACTCTCCCCGCGCGAGATTGATCTAGACACCCTCCCGGCACGGGTCGTCCCGCTCTTCAAGCCATTCGACCTGGACAACTTCCTCAACCTCGTCGATCGCCTCTGCGCGCCCCACGGAACCACGGCACCCATCTGCACCAGATCCACCTGGACACCGAACCCGGCCGAGTGATGTCGCTTGCTGCCGCATCTGTCACAGACGAGGCGAGCCGCGACGCGCACGCGGCCCGCTGGCGCCGCCGGATCGCGGTGGCCCAGGGGACCGAGCCAGCGGATCTGGTGCTTGCCGGCGGCGACGTGGTCGACGTCTTCGGCGGCGAGTTAGTGCACGGGGACGTCGCCATCGTCGACGGCCGCATCGCGGGCGTCGGCAGCTATCCCCTGACCCGCGACCGGATCGACGTTGCCGGCCGGATCGTGGCCCCCTCCTTCGTGGACGCCCACGTCCACCAGGAGAGCGCGCTGGTCTGGGTCACCGAGTTCGCCCGCGCGGTCGTTCCGCGCGGCACCGGGGCCGTCGTCACCGACCCGCACGAGATCGCGAACGTGGCCGGTCTTCCCGGCATCGCGGCGATCCGGGCCGCGGCGGCGGACCTCTCGCTGCGGGTCGCCTTCACCGTGCCCTCCTGCGTCCCTGCGAGCGACCACGAAAGCCCAGGCGCCGAGTTCGGCGTCGGCGAGATCGCCGAGGCTCTTGCCTGGCCGGAGACCGTCGGTCTGGGTGAATTGATGAGCTTTCCCGGCGTCCTTGCCGGCGACGCGGGAATCGCGGAGAAAATCGCGGTCTCCGAAGGCCGCCGGCGGGACGGCCACGCTCCGGGATTGTGCGGAGCCGCCCTGCAGGCCTACGCCGGATCAGGAGTCGGCTCCGACCACGAGTCCACCCACCTGGAGGAGGCGCGGGAGAAGCTGCGCGCCGGGTTGATGG
>JALYMD010000240.1 GCA_030773875.1 Chloroflexota bacterium
CGGCGATGCTCTGGGGCGGCAACTTCGCGGCGATCAAGTGGCTATTGGAGGACCTTGAGCCGCTGGATGTCGTCTTCGTGCGGACGGTGGGGGCAGCGTTCTTCTTCGGATTGGTGCTGCTCCTGAGTGGGCGCCCGGTGATCCCTTTGCAGCGGGGAGACGCAGCGCGGCTGGTGCTGATCGGCGTCATCGGCGTGACGGTTTTGAACCTGGCGGTCATCTTTGGCCAGAACCTGCTGCCGGCCGCGCTCTCCAGCTTGATCGTGACTAGCAACCCGGTCCACACCGCGGTGATTTCCCGGGTGCTCACCGGGGAGCCTTTGACGCGGCGCAAGGTGACGGGCATCGCCCTCGCCTTTGTGGGGCTGGCGGTCGTCGTGCTGTATGGCACAGGGGGTGAAGCGCGGGTCGGCACGGGCCAGATCAAAGGGGTGTTAATCCTGGCGGTGGCACCCTTCTCGTGGGCCCTCTACACCGTGCTGAGCAAGCCAGTACTGGCGCGCTACCCCTCGGTCCACATCGCCGCCTACACCACGATTGTTGGGTCGCTCGGGTTCCTGCCGCTGCCGCTGCTCCGGGGTGGGATGGTCGAGCGTATCGGCGGGTTGAGCCTGCGAGGTTGGGGAGCGGCGCTCTTCGTGACGCTGATCTCGTTCGTGGCCGCGTACATTCTCTGGTATCGCGGGCTGCGGGTGCTGGCGCCGAGCCAGGCGGCAGTCTACATCTATTTCGTCCCCGTCTTCGGCTTACTGGCGGCCTGGCTGCTGCTCGGCGAGACGATCACTCCCTACTTGCTCCTCGGCGGAGCGACGATTCTGGCGGGAGTGATCCTGACCAACAGCGGGCACCGGCCAGCCCCCACTGCAGAGATCGGACCGGAGGCTGCGCGAACGCCGACCGGCCCAGGACGGCTGGCGGAGGAAGCCGGCAAGTAGGCGGCTTGGCCGGGACGCCGGGTTTCACCGCGTCTGGACGGCGGAGTCTTGGCCTTGGGGGCACGGGGGCGTTGCCACGGGGCCGGGTGATCCTGGAGGTTCGCTCAGGTCGGGCCAGCGTTCTTTGCGGGGAGCGGCGGCACTGGCAGAGGCACGGCCTGGGGATCAGGAGCGCCGGGTCTCCAGCCGGACCCAGTCCTGTTGAAGCAGAGGGGACGCATGGAGGACTACACCGGACTGGGAGCTACAGTTTGGGATCTGTTTGTGCGCGGCGCGCCGGGCCGGGATGCCTCCTTCCTTCGGGGGGGGCTGGAGCAACGCCCGGGGCTGGCACTCGATGTCGGGTGCGGCACCGGCCGACTGCTGCTTCCTTTTCTCCAGGCTGGGCACCAGGTCGAGGGCGTGGATGCATCGGCCGACATGCTCGCCATCCTGCGCCGCAACGCGGCCGAGCTGGGCTTGGCGCCGGTGATCTTCAAGCAACGCATGCAGGAACTCGACCTGCCCCGGACCTACCGCACGATCCTCGTTCCTTGCGGCTCGTTCCAGCTAGTGATCGACCGGGCCGAGGCGATGGAAACGCTGAGGCGCTTCCATGCCCATTTGGAGCCGGGAGGCGTGCTGGTGCTGACCATCTACAACCGGTGGGATGAGTTGAAGGACGAGCGGGTTGGGGAGTGGGTGAGGCGGCACCGCGCTCCGCTTCCGGACGGGACGGAACTGGAGAAGCACGCCCGGGTCGATGCGCGTCACCTCCTGGAGCAGACCCTCGACATTACGGTCCGCTACCGGCGGCTGCGGGACGAGGAGGTGATTGAAGAGCAAGTCGTCGCCTCACCGGAGCGGTGGTACTTCCTGCACGAACTGGAGTTGATGCTGGAGCGGACCGGGTTCCGAGACTTTCGGGTGACGGGCAACTACACGGAAACCGACGCCAACAACGATGACGAGGTGTTTGCCTTCTTTGCCACCGCGTAAGGGAATCCAACCGCCGGACTAAGGGGAATCAGATCGCTTCGGGGTCACCGAAGAGCCGCTTGCGCCTGATTGGCCGCGCTTGGCCGGGTGCCGTCCTCCAGGACGAAGATTGGTGCATCTTGCACAACAACGTCCCGATGTCTTCGACACCCTGCACGATGATTGGTCCGCCTGGGTCGGTTAGGCTTCTTCCATCGTCCTGCGTCTGGATTGAGCAGCGGGTGCGCCGGCCGGTGGGTGCCAGGCGCGGGCAAGCGGCGGTCCTGATTGTCAAGAGGGGGCTTCGAGCATGGTGATTGATCTGGGTATTTCTCGGGAGACGATCCTCGGCACCGGGCCGAGCAAGGACGAGATCCTCCAGCAGGTTGAGGAGCAGGGCGTCCAGTTCATCAACCTCCAATTCACCGACGTGATGGGTATCGTCAAGAGCGTGACGATTCCCGCCAAGATCTTCGGCCACATCATCGACGGCGGGCAGTGGATCGACGGCTCCTCGATCGCCGGTTTCACACGCATCGCCGAGTCCGACATGTACCTGATGCCGGATCTCTCCACCTTCGCCGTGGTTCCGTGGGAGCGGGGTGAGTTCACCACGGCCCGCGTCATCTGCTGGGTCTACAACCCGAACGGCGACCCCTTCCCTGGTGACCCGCGTGGTGTCCTCCTGCGCCAACTGGAACGGCTAGCCAAGCTTGGGTACACCTACAAGACCGGGCCGGAGCTGGAGTTCTTCCTCTTCACCAAGGACGGCGACCAGATCGCTCCGCTTCCGCACGACCGCGGCGGCTACTTCGACCTCTCCACCGACCTCGCCTCGACGGTCCGCAAGGACATGGTCCAGGCCCTGTCCGAAATGGACATCGACGTTGAGGCTAGCCACCACGAAGTCGCCATCGGCCAGCACGAGATCGACTTCCAGTATGGCGACGCCATCCCGACCGCCGATCGGGCCGTGACCTTCAAGTACATCCTGAAGGCGATTGCGCAGAAGCACGGGCTGCACGCGACGTTCATGCCCAAGCCGCTGGAGGGCGTCAACGGCTCCGGAATGCACGTCCACCAGAGCTTCGGGTTCATCGATGGCACGAAGGGCAACGCCTTCGTCGACGAGAGCGACGCCTACGGTCTGTCCCGGGTGGCCAAGCACTTCATCGCTGGCCAGCTCGCGCATGCCCGCGGGCTCTGCGGGGTCATCGCGCCGCTGGTCAACTCCTACCGCCGACTGGTACCCGGCTTTGAGGCGCCGGTCTATGTTGCCTGGGCGCGGACAAACCGGTCGGCGCTGATCCGGGTACCCGCGATTCGCGGCGGCAACACCTCAGCGACCAGGATCGAGCTGCGCTGCCCAGACCCGTCCTGCAACCCGTACTTGGCCTTCGCGGCCATGCTCGCCGCTGGCATCGACGGGATCGAGAACGAGACCCCGTTGCCGGAGCCGGTGGAAGAGAACCTCTACCACTTCACCGACGAGGATTTGAAGCGGCGCAACATCCCAACCTTGCCGGCCACCCTTGGCGAGGCCGTCCAGGAGATGGAGCAGGACGCCGTTGTGCGCGCCGCCCTCGGCGACCATGTCTTTGAGCGCCTCACCGAAGGCCAGCTCACCGAGTGGGGCGAATTTCGCCGCCACGTCTCGACCTGGGAGCGAGAGCGCTACCTGGAGGTCTATTAACCCTCAGTCATCGGTAACGAAGCGAGGGCAGCCGGTGAGGCCGCCCTCGCTTCGTTACCGATGACGGAGGATTAATAGACCTCCAGGTAGCGCTCTCGCTCCCAGGCCGAGACGTGGCGGCGGAATTCGCCCCACTCGGTGAGCTGGCCCTCAGTGAGGCGCTCAAAGACGTGGTCGCCGAGGGCGGCACGCACCACCTCGTCCTGCTCCATCTCCTGGACGGCCTCGCCAAGGGTGGCCGGCAAGGTTGGGATGTTGCGTCGCTTCAAATCCTCGTCCGTGAAGTGGTAGAGGTTCTCCTC
>JALYMD010000241.1 GCA_030773875.1 Chloroflexota bacterium
GGGACCGCCCACGCGCTCGGGGCCGGGGTTGTCGTCTACGAGATCCAGCAGGCCTCCGACGTCACCTACCGCCTCCATGACTGGGATCGCCGTGATGCCGCTGGCCAGCCGCGCGAGCTTCACGTAGACCAGGGACTCTCAGCACTGCGCTCCCTGTACCGGCCCGAGTCGATCACCCCGATCGCCCTGGCGACCGGCGCCGGACGACGGCACCTGCTCGCGGCATGCCGGCTGTTCGCGCTGGAGCGGATCGCGCTTGCTGCGGGAGAGGAGGTGGCCTGCCAAGCCGGCAGCTCCCAGACCCTCACCTGCCTGAGGGGCGGAGCGACGGTGGAGACTGACGGTGGCAGTGTTGACCTCAAGGCCGGGGAGACGTCCGCGGTTGCCGCGGTGACCCCCTGCCGCCTTCGAGCCACCGCTCCCGCCGTGCTCCTTCGCGCCTGGGTACCGGACCTTGCCGCCGACGTTGTGACGCCCGCGCGGATCTCCGGTGCCAACGACCAGGAGATTGCCGCCCTTGCCGGTCCGCTGCCTGATGTCCGTGACCTGCTCTCGCCCTGAAGCGATCACTCCCGCTCGCCGGAAGAGCGCAACCCCTGGATGCTATCCCTGAATGGGCCGGCGCGTGTGCCAATCCGTCCGCTCCTGGTACGCCCGTGCCACCGCCAGGATGCGCCCCCTCGTCGAACGCCCGCCCCATGAACTCGAGTCCGGTCGGCAGCCCTCCGTCGCCGAAGCCATTGGGCACGGTGATGGCCGGCACGCCGCAGAGATTACCCGCGGCGCCCAGGGCGGGCCCGTGGGTCTCCACTAAGGCGGCAAACGTGCCGGTAATCGGGGGCGCGACACCCCGCAGTGTGGGAGCGACGATCGCATCGAAGGACGCCAGCAAGGAATCGAGCGCCTTTCCACCGAGGCGGCGGATCCGCAACGCCCGGAGGTAATCCACGGCCGGTAGCGTGAGCCCTTCGTAGAGACCAACCCGGTCCTCCGGTGCCGTCAAGCTGGCGGCGGCGCCGCTCCCGATGAACTCCTCGAACGCGGCCGCTCCCTCTGCCAGGATCACGATGTGGGCGGCCTCGTCGAACGGCAGATCGGGAAGATCCACCTCCTCCAGGATGGCAATATGGGCGAGCACGCCGAGCGCGGTCTCGAAGTTGGCCCGGACGGCAGGCTGCGCGCCGTCCGTGGCGCCCCGCAGCACGGCGAGTCGGAAGCCATCGGCCGGGGGAACACTCGACGGGGAGCCCCCCTCTCCCATGACGGCTGTTACCGGGTCCTCGGAGATGGTATCCAGGATCGTCGCGCAGTCCATTGCCGTGCGGGCCATCGGGCCGATCTTGTCCATCGACCAAGAGAGCGCCATCGCCCCTGCCCGGCTGACACGGCCGTAGGTAGGGCGCAACCCGGCAATGCCGTTGAGGGCCGCCGGGGTCGTGATCGACCCCCACGTCTCCGATCCGATGGCGAAGGGCACGGCTCCAGCCGCCACCGCTGCCCCCGAACCGCTCGACGACCCTCCCGCCCAGGCTTCCGTGCTCCAGGCGTTGCGGCCGGGGCCGGTCCAAGCCGCATCGGGCTGGTCGTAGCCGAATCCGCCGGCCAGCTCGACCATCGCCAGCTTAGCCACCAGCACCGCACCCGCCTCGCGCAGCCGCCCAACCACCGCCGCGTCCTCGGCGAAGACCTGTTCCTTGAACGGCGCTGCCCCCCAGGTGGTGGGGATGCCAGAGGTCGCGAGCAGATCCTTTGCACCGTACGGAATCCCGTGCAGCGGGCCGCGATCCCGGCCAGCCGCCAGTTCCGCCTCCGCCTCGGCGGCCTGCGCCAGCGCGAGGTCGCGCGTCACGGCGGCGACAGCGTTGAGGTCCCGACCGACAATCTCGAGCCGGGTCAGGAAGTGCTCCGCCAGTTCCGTAGGGGTCGTCCGTCCGTCACGAAGGAGTCGACCCAGTTCCTCGACGGTGGCGAAGGAGAGATTCACGGAAGCGGTCATGGACGGGCGACCTCCGCCTCCAGATCGTGGGTGGCCCGGTAGGGCACGAACGTAGGATCGGGCTCGTCACTGTTGGCGAGGGGCACGCGCCGGAGACGCGTGGCGAGGTCGAGAGCATGAGTGAGATTGGTGCGGACGCGCGTCCGCTGCTCGTCGTCAAACCGTCCCGGGTACGCGGCCTCGATGGCGGCCAGCCGCGCCTCGATCACCGCATCATGGGCAACCCCAGTCGGGTTGGTCACCTGTTGAGGTGTCCCATCGATCGCGGACGCTCCCTGCCGATTGCCGGTCATCTCCCCTCCGTCTGGACGCTATCGAGCATCCACGGATGCATGAATACACGACGAGCAACGACCAGGGGGCATGGTAAGCACTCGTTCCGCAGCATGCATCGGACCAGCGCCGTTGCCGCATCAGTTCCAGATGGTTCTTCCCACCGTGGGAGGCCATCAGGAGGCTGATCCTGGCCCACCCCGGGAGCGGGGGGCAAAGGCTAGCGCGACCCTCATGACGGCGTCGAGACCCGACGGTGGGAGAAGATAGGTGTCGGGTAAGATGCGTTGGGTGCAGGCGGGAGCGAAGCAAGCCCCGCACCCGGCAGATGCCAGGTGCGCCTTGCAGCCCCTGGTGTCACCACATGCCGCGACCGCTCCCATGGTCAACCTGGTCCGGGCACAGCAGCGGGCGCGCTGAACTGATGAGGGCGCGGAGGAGGTCCGGGCAGTGCGGGCGCCGCGGCGATCGACGCTCATCCCTCTCCTCGTTGGCCTCTTGACTGGCCTCACCGTGGTCATCGTTGGTGGCCTGGCCGGTGCCCTCCGGCCGGCCAGCATGGCTGTGCCCACACCAGTGGACCGTGCCGACCCGATACGGCCAGGTTCGTCCCAACACCCCCTGGTGGGCGCTTGGGCGTCCGTGACGGACGGCGGCGACCCCTTCCTCTACACCTTCTTCGAGGACGGCAATGCGCAGGGAGCGACACTATTCCTCTCGGACGGTCCGGCGCACGGCGCTTGGATAGCTACAGGCGAGCGGACCGCCACGCTGACGCTCGTCTTTCTCGCGCCACAGCCTCCCGTGTCCGCAGGTCCTGGGGCCGGGGTGCGCGTAGACCCGGTGGGGCTCGGGGCAAACCTCATCACGATCCACGCCGAGGTCGAGGTGGACCCGGCCGGAGATCGCCTCACGGGGACGTTTATCAGGGAAGCGACGAACGCCGACGGCTTGCTGCTGGAGCGCGCGGAAGGCACCTTGATTGGAGACCGGATCGAGGCCGAATTCGCCGCGACCCCGAGCGGCTAACGACGGTTCCAGTCCCGACTCGAAGGGAAGCACCCACCCGTCCATGTGGGGAAGCAGCAGTTCAGGCCGCGACGCTATCCGCGTTTCCCCCAGAGCAGTCTCTGCAACGTTGTCCGCTCAGGGAGGGACCATGTTCAGTTGACCCCCGACGGCGGTGAGGACAACGTTGCATGCTCCTCAGAGGGCTCCCGGTGCCGGGCTTGGGTGGCCGTTACGGGCGCTACAGGGTCGTCAGGCCCGCCTGCCTGGACGCCAGACGGGGCGGGGAGGCACCTCGCGGCCTCGGTTGCGCCAGTACCAGGCGACGAGCGGCTCTGTGCCCGACCAGGGCTCGATCCCAGAGGGTAGCCGGCGCGCGGCCGACGGCGGGTTGGAGTGATGGGTTGTCACGAGGGCGGCAAGGAGGCCGACGACAACAAAAAGCGTGAGCAGCGGGTCCATGGTGGGTTCCTTCGGCCGGACCTGGGCGTCCCCCTGGACGCGAACAGGACGCCGGATCCATTGAACCCAGCGTAGGGACTGCCTGTGGCAATCGCATGGCCGCTCGGTGGCGGAAACGTCACGCCGCTGTCACGCATCGCTCGAAGTTGCGCCGCGACGTTGGGAGGCGCTGCTCGTCCTTGGTCACGATCAGCCAGCCGATCCAGTGCGTCCATAGCATGGAGGCGAACGAGCGCCCAAGCTGCACACCCGATCTGGGTGTCGCCCTGGGTCATGCGGAGGATGCCATCAGCCGATCAGGGTGATGAGCGAGCCGACGATCAGGAGCAGCGAACCGAGCAAGCCGAAGACCAGGAGAGAGACGCCGAACGCGCGCGGACGGGGCACAACCCCGATCTCCCTGGCTCGTCCCTCGA
>JALYMD010000242.1 GCA_030773875.1 Chloroflexota bacterium
GTCCAGTGGACCGGCCCCTCGTCTTTTTTAAGGTTATCGGTAATCTGATCCTCACATAGCCTGGCGAGGCGGGCGACCCCTGGTTGCCCTGCCCCTCGCGCTAGCGCCCTTCCCGCTCGGTGCGTCACCGGTAGCCCTCCGCGCTAACCAATCCTGCTGCGTCGCTTCCATTCATCGACACCGGCACAGGTTCCACGCCTGCACAGGCCTGCTGTCGCAAGTTCGCAGGGAGTGGGTTGCTGCTCAGCAAGTCCAAGCAGCACCTGGGCGCTGCAACATGTCCGTGGCAGCGCTCAGCCTCAAGGATGGAGGCGGTGAAGGTCGTGCCGCCGCATCAAGTGGACACGAGGCTCCAGATCCGGCATCATCTGGACATCCCGCGTGACAAGGAGGCAACGGCATCGGCAGAGCCGGGCGATGATGCGGGTGGTAGAGAGGCCACCCAAGGAAGGCCCCGTCATGCTATCCCCCTGGGTGGACCTGATGGCATCGTCAGGGTCGCGAGGATGGGAAGCGGATGGAGGAGCGCGCGTGAGCGGCAACGTCGTTGGCGGGCGACGAGATCTCAGAGGATTGCCAGGGCCCCAAGGGGATGAGCCCCTCCGGGCTGACGCTGTTGCCCACCCGGGTGCCTTCGGCGACGACGACATCATTCTGGAGCGGAGCTCGATCGTCCCAGTGGTCGTGGCCGTGGTCCTGGCCGTTGGCCTTTTGGTGCGCCTGACAGCCAGCGAGCATCTCTCCCCCCACGTCGATGAGCCGGCCAGCGTGCTTGCGGCGCATATGGTCGCCGAGCGTGGCGTGCCGATCCTGCCTTCCGGCATCCTCTACCTGCACGGCGCTACGCTCTCCTATCTGCTCGCCCCGCTCGTTTGGCTCGGATTCGGCGATCTGGAGGACCTGGCCGTTCTACGACTGGTCAGCGTCGTGGCCGGCGTCGTTGCCGTCTTCCTGACCTACAGGATCGGTCGCCTCGTGACCGGTACCGGCTGGGGAGGGGCTTTCGCAGCAGCCCTGGTCGCGATCGATCCTGTGAGCGTGCAGTGGAGCGCGCATGTTCGGATGTATGCGTTGCTCCAGGCGCTCACGCTCGCGCTCGTCTGGATCCTCCTCCGCCTGGTTGTCTGGCCCGAGCCCGTTCTTCCCCGACGTCTCCTCGCCGCGATGGTAATGACGTTCTGGCTCGCCACCTTTGCCCATATCGGCGCGGCGCTGCTCTGGCCGCCGCTGGCACTCGTCGCCCTGCTCGTCTATGGACGGGCGCTCCTCGGTGTGCGACGCGACGTGGCATTGAGCCTCGGTCTCTGCCTGCTTGCGCCACTTGCCCTGACCGTGCTGGGACGAGTGATTGGCCCCCCAGATCTCGACACCACCGGCTCCACCCCATTCCTCTCGTTCGCCGGTGAGGGGGTGATTGATCCGGGGCAGATCCTCCATCCCAGCCTGCGAGTCTGGAGAGAGCTGTTCGGCAACGGCGCCTTTTCGGGGCTGATGCCAACGGTGGTGGCCCTGCTCTCGGGGCTGATCATCGGACGGGACCTTCTGCAGCCGCTCACACCCGACCATGCGGCAACCAGGAACCGCCGGCGCTTCGCCGGGGTCCTCCTCGCCTGCTATTGGCTGCCGATCTTGCTCCTTGCTACCTTCACCGGCGAAGACTTCGGGCGTTACCTGCTCAACGTTCACCCGTTGGGCTTCGTCCTGGCCGCCCTTGCCCTCGTCGGCCTCCTTGAGTCCGCAGGCGATGCCACCCCGGGTGTGTATGGGCTTGCTTGGGTTCCGCGAGCAGCCGCCGCCGTGTGCGTGCTGCTCTTGTTCGTCCATGGGGGGATGCGGCTCCGGGATCGGCTAGCCCAGCCGGTCGTTGGTCCCGGCCATGTCGCGGCCCTCACCGAGGTCGCGTCCCACCGGCGGCCGGGGGAGCAGGTCATCGTCAGTCTCCCCCCTGTTGCCTATCTCGCGCTCGGTGGCCGCGACGATCTCGTCTTCCTGGCCGGGCAGGAGGAGAGTTCTCGCACCCGCCGCTATACTCAGCTCGCTCCCGATGGTCGCTACCTCGATTACTGGACCGGCACGGACTCGATTGTCACGACGGCCGGCCTCTGCGCGGAGTTGACTTCCCATCCGGACGGCTGGGTTGTGGTCGACAAACACCGGCTCAAGCAAACCTGGGCCTACGCCGGACCAATGGCGACCGTGATCCGCGGGGCAACCACCGAAACGTTCCGTGATGGGAGCGGTGCCCTCGTGCTGCGCACCCTGCCCTCGGCCTCCTGGACAAACGATGCAACGCGTGTCTGCGGCCTTCCCGCTGCCACGGAGCCGGCCTCTGAGGGGCCTGCGTCTGACTAGAGCAGGTGGCACCATGGTTGGCGGTGGCACGCCATCCCGGGCCTGCCTTGCGCCTCCTCGGTCGACCTCCGTCACTGCCCGGCCATGGAACGGCCCCAGCGCATGAACGCCCAAGAACGACTCCGCCAGGTGATCGAAGAGCAGCAGCGCCGCCTCCGCGCGGGCGTTCCACCCGACCGCCAGGCGGCCATCCTCGCACTCCTGCGCACCCGGGACCGGCTGCCGCACTCGCCCGATATCAAGCCGCTGCCCGACCTCGTCACCGGTCGTCGCCTCGCCAACTTGGGCGGGAACAAGGCGTTGCAGCTCTGCTTCGAAGCTACCGGCGACGACGCAACGGCAGCGTCAGCTTCATCCGGCGATGGGTGGGACGGCTGGGGGGAGGGCTTTCTTCAGGAGTGCGGCCGGCTGGCCGAGGCTGAGTTGGTCCTGGCGCATTGCGAGACCGGCTTCATGCGGATGGTCGAGGACGGCAACGGGACGTTCCACACCTGGATCGCGACGAAGCGGGCACCGACGAGCTGGCGGGAGCGCGCGGATATCGACTGGTGGGCCTCGTGGCTTGTCAAACGTCATGAGCCTGACCTGCTCGCCCTGCGGTCCGAGCAGCCGACGACGGAGAGCAGTGATTCCGGACACGACGCGTTTTACCGCCGGTTAGCCAACGTGCACCTGAAGATGATGGCGTATCAACTCGGCTATCCGCCGGACGCTGCGATCGGCGGCTGCACCATCCAAACGTACCGCGACGTGTTGGGGCAGATCATCGGCTGGGCGCTCCAGGCGCGCGACCGCGGGGAAGCGGCGGCGCCGCGATCCGAGCGCTCCCTGGTCGCCGTGATTGCTTCAGCCCTCGCCGTCGATCCCACGGTCATCGGCCAGGCGGTCGCCGCCTTCACGCTCGACCGAGAGAGCGCGGCCTATCACGCCGCCGTGCCCGGCGTCGCGGCCGCACCGCTCGTTCGAGTCGACCCGAGCCGGCTCGTCTGGTCGGTCCATGGGCTGACGACGGAGCCGCTGCTCTTCCTGACCCGCGAGCTCAGACGACGCGCCGCGCAGGAGTATCACAACACCGCCTATCTCCGTGAGGTCGTCTTCCGTCAGGACCTCTACGCGCTCTTCGGGGACAAGCGGTTCGTGACAAGTGCCGGCAGGATCGAGCTCCGACGAGACGATGGCGACGTGCGCACCGACATCGACGCCGTGGTCTTCGATCGGAAGACCGGCACCCTTGGCTTCTTCGAGCTGAAGTCGCAGGACCCTTTCGCCCGGTCGACCGCCGAGTTGGCGCGCCAGCGCGACAATTTCCTCTACGCCAACCGCCAGATCTCCGGCGTGCTCACCTGGCTGAAACGGCATGGCGCCGACGCGCTCCTCGGCCGCGTCGACCCCCGGACCGCCAAGACCTTTCGGGTGCAGAAGGTCTATCCCTTCGTGCTCGGCCGCTACCTCGCTCACTTCAGCGACGGCCCGGAGCCGGACCGTCGCGCCGCCTGGGGGACCTGGCCGCAGCTCCTGCGCCTGCTCGATGGGCAGCCTGTCCGTGCCACTGACGCCAATCCCCTCGCCTCGCTCTTCACCCGCCTGACGAACGACGTCCCTCTTATCCGCCCGCCCGCCGACGATCCCCCCCACGAGATCGCCATCGGTGCCGCCCGCGTCATCGTCCATCCATCCTACGCCGCCTTCCAGGCGAGTGCGGCTGTGGAGCGCGACCGCGAGCCGCGCTAGAGCGGTCGTCATGGAGGTTGACCGGGTTCGGGGGTAACGGGTTCGAGGGTAACAGGAAGCCGGTCTGGCGGAAGAAGGCGCGGGCGTCCGTTGGGATCACGGCGGCCGGGGGAGGGCCGGCGGCGCCGAGTAGCGCGGGGAGGAGCGGGCGTCGGCGCCGAGTCTCGCGTGCTTGACCTTGACTCCCGCCCGAGCAGGAGCCGGCCGCGTGGCGCCCGGAGCAGAGTCAGTGCCCCAGAGGCGCTCGTCGAGGCAGATCAGGTTGGCGGGGTTCGGGTCCGCCGCATCCGCTCGCCACTCAGGAAGGGCCCGGCGTGTCCTCCAGGAGTTGGTGCTGGAACGCAAAGGCGACCGCGGCCGCCCGGGAGTCGACGCCGAGCTTGGCGAAGATGTTGGCCACATGGGTGGTGACGGTCCGATGGCTGATGAACAGGTCGGCAGCAATCTCCCGGCTGGATCGCCCGTCGACCAGGAGCCGGAGGACATCCCGCTCCCGCGACGTGAGCTCGATGGTTTCGGCTGAGGAGGTCGGGCCACGGCGCACGCCCTCAGCGCTCTGGGATTTGCCTCCTAAGGAGCCGGACGCGACCGCCGATGCCGCGACGATGGCCTCCGCAAGCGGCATCTCCCGCCCAACATTCCAGGCCGTCCGGAACCCTCCATCCCCCAACCGCGCCCGGAGAGTGGCTTCGGCCCGGTCCGCGTTGGTCCGCATATATGGCTGGAGGATGAGCCCGGCCCTCTCGCGAAC
>JALYMD010000243.1 GCA_030773875.1 Chloroflexota bacterium
CAGTCCACCCCGATGCGGCCTGGGGCCGTGACCGGATCGAGCCGACGATAGAACAGGACCGCGCATGAGCGTCCTCCGAGAGCAACAAGACCGGACAGGGTTCACGCTGCTTCCCGCCGCCGGGAAGCCCCCGCCGGTCGACACCGGCGCCAACAGGTGAGTGCGACGAGCGCCGCGGCAGCGCGCGATGCCAGCCGCGGAGGTGAGCAGTTGTCCGGCGACGCGCGACAGCGCGCCCAACGCCCCTCGATTGGGGGCCGCCAGGGCCACACATCGTCCGCATCGTCGGCCGGGAACCGCTCGGTCCCTACCCTAGCACGAGCCTGGCGCTCGTCAACCACCGCCCGTCCAGCAGGCCGTCGCACCCATCTATACGCACGAGGGGGTAGAACCGTTCCGCAGGGCCGTGACGATAACGGGTCGCCGACGCGCCCAGCGTCCCATCCTACGGCTGGGAGATGGTCGGGTAGGGACAGCGGATCCCGCACCGAAGGCTGTGCGCGATCGGGAGCTTGATCTGGATCCGAGTGATTGCGTGGTCTTCCGAGGCCGCCAGCCCGTGCTCAGCGCCGGCGGGACTTCGTGGGGTCAGCCCGGCGATGCATCCCCGGGGCAGCGGGACGCTGACGCCGGAGAGAATGACACCCCGTCAGACCGATGTGGCATGAGTCGGCGCCTCGTCCTCGATCAACGCCGCCAGGGTCGCGCCATACGCCTCGGCCGTCTGCTCGGGTACGGGCGGCGCCACGAAGACGTGGGTGGCGCCGAGGCCCGCGAGGGAACGCAGGCGAGCGCGGACATGCGGAAGCGGGCCCACTACCGCCAGCCGAGCCACCAACTCGGTCGGGATGGCAGCACGAGCGGCGACCAGATCGCCAGCCTGGCGTAGAGCCGGGAAGCCACCGCCGCGGGCCAGAACCTCCTCGGTCCGCATCAGGCGGCGCACCTCGGCCACGATCTCCGCCACGTCGAATCCCGGCGTCTCCATCAGCCGCTCCATGCCAGGAAGCGTATTCACCAGCGCGAGGTAGGTCTTCTTACGCTCCAGAATCGGCTCCGGATCGTCAGTAACAGTCACGCCTGCCCGGACGTAGAACCCGAGGCGGGAGGGATCCCGCCCGACGGCCGCGGCTCCCGCCCGGACGGTCGCGATGGCCTTCGCGAGGAACGCCTCGGACGCAAGATCATTGAAGAGCACCCCGTCCGCGTGCCGGGCGGCAACGTCCAGCGCTTGGGGGCCGACGGCGGCCACGTAGACGGGAGGGGAGGCCTGGACCGGGCTAATCGTGCGCGCCCAATCCTGCACCGCGAAATGCCCCATAGAGGAGGCGCGGTGGGGCGGCCTCCACCACTGCCGGATGAGGCCAAAGGTCTCCTCAAGCACCTCGACCGGCTTGCCAACCTCCATCCCGAAGGCTCGGGCATACCACTCCGTCTGACCACGACCAAGCCCCAGGAAGGCGCGCCCGCTGGAGAGCCGGTCCAGGGTGGCGACCGAGGCGGCGATCAGGTTGGGATGGCGAAGATAGGGGTTGACGACACCGGGACCGAGGCGAACGTGTGAGGTTTCTCGCGCCAAGGCTCCGAGTAGCGCAAAGGCATCCCAGCCGTCGGGATCCTCGCTCACCCAGAGCGAGTCAATCCCGGCCCGATCTGCAACCCGCGCCGTCTGGATCGTCCGCTCTACCGCCTGCGCCGGATCTGTCGCCCGTGCCCACGCGTGATGGGAGGAGAGGTCCAGGCAGAACCTGAGGGGCAAAGGGGGCATGATGGGCCTCTCAGGCAGATCCGCTCAGCACGGCGGTGGCAGCTGAGCGGAGCCGGGGAATGGGCCAGGCGAGAGCGCCAGGGTCTACGCGTCCGACGGCCGGTAGTAGAGGAGGGTCCCGCCCTGGCGCTCGTCACCGGCACGGACGACCAAGCCGCCCGAGCCGTCATGCATCGGGAACGGGTCACCGCGCTCCAGCCCGGCGGCGGTCTCCTTGTCGACTAGCGTGGCGAACAGGCCGTGCCGGGCGCAGGTCCAGACACCGGCTTGTCCATCGACCGGGCGCATGCGATGGCGGTCCCGGGGGTGGGTCCGGCCCACCTCGCAGAGCGGATTCGGCCCGGACGACTGCTGCGACGTCTCCGCCATGATTCCCTGTGCGCTCCTCTCTCCTGTCCCATACGCTGCCGCACGAGACGGCTCATCCATACGGAAGTATGCCACCCGAGATACAGCTTGGCGGCGCTCCATCGACCCCGAGACCAGAGGCCACCTGTTGAATCCGGCAAGGGTGACGCGCTTACCCAGCCGGACGTATGATCCAAATCCGGTGTCGACACAACGGGTCGGCGCTGTGACAGGTCGCTGAACGACCCGTAACCCACGCCAGGAGGACCCATCCATGACCAACACCCGAGAGAGCTATCCGCCGGGCTCGCCTGTCGTCGCCGCGAACGGGGAGCACCTGGGCATGCTCCGTCGCGCCTATCCTCGCTTCATCATGATCGACCAGGAACAGGCCCACGCCGACCTGGAGATTCCGGTCCACGCGGTCGACCGCTTCGAGGACGGGACCCTCTATCTGAGCATCAACCGGGAGGCGCTGACGGAGGTCGACGACGAGGAGAGCGCTGGGCGGCGCCTGGAGGGCCCGGGCGGGGCAACGTAGGCGGTCGCATTTCGTTCGCTCGACTGGGCCATAGACAGGGCAGCAGGCGGAGCTGCCCAGCCATCCGCCCTGCCACCCATCACCGGAGGACCGGAGGAACCGCCTCTTGGATACTGTTCGACGCCCACCGGACGATCCACTAGCGGCCAGCGGCCGTTTCACGCTTGCCGACATTCGAGTGACGGTGAGCGCGATCGAGGGGCGGTCCGTCTGTGGGCTCCAGGTCGGTGACTCCTTCGAGGTGACCGAAAGCAGCCGGGTCCGGATCCCCGCCGGCCGCCACTTCTGCCTCTTCGCGCTCGCCGCCGTGCTGCCGCTGATCCCAGCCAAGATGCGCGCCCTTGACGCGGCCGACTGGCTGGCCCAGGACAGCCTGGTGGCCTGCCCCGACCCGGAGGAACGGCTGATCATGCGCATCGAGCGCGTTGGGGAGCGCGAACTGGAGACGAGCGACCTAACCTGAAGCGCAGAACCAAGCACCTCTGGCATCCCGGTTGCGGCCGGATGGTGCTGATGGCGTAGCCACCTGCTCGGGAGCAAAGGAAGGGACGAACAAGGGACACCCGCATGGAACACGGGCACGAGCGTCCACACCAGCAACCGTCAGCTAGCGAGCGGCGTCCGCTTGGCATTGCACTCACCATCACCACCGCGTTCCTCATTGCCGAGGTCATCGGAGGATTCCTAACAGGCTCGTTAGCGCTCCTCGCCGATGCCGGCCACATGGCAACGGATGTCGCGGCGCTCGCGCTTGCCCTCTTTGCCGGTTGGCTCGCGCGACGGCCAGCCACTCCCGAGCGCTCGTTCGGCTACCACCGGGCTGAGGTCTTAGCCGCCCTGCTCAACGCCGCGAGCCTCGTGGCGATCTCGATCTACATCTTCTGGGAGGCGTTTAAGCGAATCGGAGATCCACCAGCGGTCGATAGCGGCCCGATGCTGGCCGTCGCCTTCGCCGGTCTGGCCGCGAACGCGGTTTCGGCGTGGATCCTCTCCCGGGGCGCTGGTCACCAGCACGACCTCAATACGCGCGGGGCGTTTCTCCACGTCGTCGGCGACATGCTGGGCTCCGTAGGAGCCATCGTCGCCGCCCTCGTGATGCTGGCCACGGGCTGGTATCTCGCCGACCCCCTCCTC
>JALYMD010000244.1 GCA_030773875.1 Chloroflexota bacterium
CGCCTTTGCCATGCGTGATGCAGAGTTGGCCGACCCCGCCCACGTACCGATCGACGCAGCCCGCTTGGCCTCCAAATCCTATGCGCGGGACCTCTGGCGCTCCTACGACCCGGCACGATCCTCGCCGGGAGCGGCTGCCGCGGTCGGCGATACCGTCTACCTCTGCGCAGTAGATCGAGACGGTAACGCGGCCTCGCTGATCCAAAGCATCTACCAGGGCTTCGGCTCCGGGATCGTCGTTGACGGCACCGGCATCATCCTCCAGAACCGCGGCGTCGCGTTCTCCCTCGATGACGACCACCCCAATCGCCTGGAACCAGGCAAGCGACCCCGCCATACGCTGATGCCGGGGATGCTGTTGCGCGACGGCAACCTGCTCGGACCCTTCGGCACGCAGGGCGGGGACGCCCAAGCCCAGGTTCACCTCCAGCTCGTGACCAATCTGGTCGACTACGCCATGGACCCTCAAGCGGCGATTGAAGCTCCGCGCTGGCTCGCCGGCGTCGGGCAGGGGGACGATCCGCGAACCGTCGAACTGGAAGCAGGATTCCCACCGGCGACGATCGAGCATCTGACCGGGCGGGGCCACCGGATCCGGGAGCGGGGAGTCTGGGAGAGTGGGTTCGGGCACGCACAGATGATTCTGCGAGACCACGGTTCTGGACTTCTCCAAGGGGGCGCCGACCCGCGTGCCGATGGTGTCGCGCTCGGCTACTGATGGACCCGACATCAGCGAAGGGATCAGGCGGTGGATGGCTCGCCCGTCAACTCAAATCAGCCGGTCGCGTCGCAAGCCGAGGAGCGACCGGTCCGGCTCGTCATCTTCGGCGCCTCTGTGGTCTCGGAGTGGGGCAACCCACCGGCCACCACGAGCCGGGCCATCCTGCACGCGTTGACCACCAAGGGCCATGACGCCGTGTTCCTGGAGCAACGTGGGAACGCGCCAACGGTCGAGTTGCTCAGGGCCCGCGGGGCGGATGCCTTGCGCGACTTCGCCGACGCCTACTCGGATATCCGCTACCGCACCTACGACCTTCCAGAGGGATTGGAGCGGGCCGTCTGGCTCGGCCGCGAAGTCTCCACGGCCGATGCCGTCGTCGTTCAGGAGGGCGCTCCGGACGCGGTCATTGAGGATCTCGCTCGGTTCGACACCCCCCGCCTGGTCCGCCTGTACCAGATCACGGGCGTCGAGGTGCCGGGAATCGCGGCACGCTTCGACGGCATCCTGGCCCCGTTCGGCGTGGATGTTCCACGGGTGCTAACGCTCGGCCCGGCCCTCGATCCATCCGAGTCCGCCGATCTCCCGCGTGATGGGGTGACGCTGGTGGCCTACGCCGGCCAGGACGCGGCTCAGGAAGCGGCGACGGCCCTGGCCACCCTGGAGCCACGACTCATCTCTGTCGGCGAGGTGACAGGCGACAGGTGGGAATATCTCCCCGAAGTTCGCCTTCGAGAGGTCTACGCGCGGGCTCGCCTTGCGGTGGTGCTGCCGGGCAGCACCTCACCGCTTGCCACCGCGCGCGCGTTGCTGCCGGTTGCGCACGGATGTCCCGCCATCGAGGTTCTGGGGATGGGGGCTCCCGTCTTTCCGCCGTTCGGGCATCTCCGGTCCGTCCCGGCGGCGGAGACCCTCGCAGCCGTCCAGGCTGCCCTCACGCCGGGCACCGAAGCCGGCGTCCCGGCACTCGCCCCCGCGCTGCTGGCCACCAACCAGGCCCTGGCATTGGTTGATCTGGTGCGACAGCGGCGCCGCACGCAACTCGCCTGACCGGCTTGGGGGCTTCCCGCCCCAATCCATGCCGAACAGAACACTGCCGGCCTTCCGACCGTCTCGAGTGACCCTGGAGAGCCGCTCCATGACCCGATTCCAGCCGGTCCGACCGGGTGCGAACCGATCGCTCTGGTGGGAGGAAGCGCTTGCCGTCGAGTCGGACGCCCAGCACGTCGACCCCCTCATCGGGTCCCAGCGCGCGGATATCTGCATCATTGGCGGCGGGTACACCGGGCTCTGGACGGCGCTGCGGATTAAGGAGTTGGACCCCAGCGTCGAGGTAACCGTCCTGGAGGCCGACCTCTGTGGCAGCGGCGCCAGCGGCCGCAATGGGGGCTTTACTCTCGGCTGGTGGCCGAAGTTGGAAAGCCTGGCGGCTCGCTACGGTGAGGAGGAGGCGCTTCGCCTCGGACATGCGGCGGAGCATGCCATCTCCGCCATCGGCACCTTCTGCGAGCGCCACGGCATCGATGCCCATTTCCGCCAGGGGGGCTGGCTCTGGAC
Organism: Chloroflexota bacterium; assembly: GCA_030773875.1. The sequence goes on from JALYMD010000244.1 coordinate 2,276, forward strand.
GGCGACCACGCCCCTCCACGTGGACAACTGGGAGCACGCGATCCGGGCCTGCGAGCGGCGCGGCATCGACGTCTTCGAGCGTCTGACGCCGGCAGCGGTAGCCACGAGGACCGGCTCTCGGATGCATGTCGCCGGCGTTTGGGAGCGTGGACCGGCGACGGTCCAGCCCGCGCTGCTCGCCCGGGGTCTCCGTCGGGTTGCCCTGGAGCAGGGCATCCGCATCTTCGAGCACTCGCCGGTCCTGAGCCACGCTGGATCTTCCCGGCCGGTGGTTAGGTCCCTGCACGGCTCGGTCACGGCGGAAAAGGTTGTCCTGGCGATCAACGCCTGGGCGGCATCGCTACCCGAGCTCCGCCGCACGATGATCCCGGTTTCAAGCGACATGGTGGCAACGGCGCCGATGCTGGAGCGGCTGGCCGCTACGGGTTGGACCGGCGGCGAATGCATTACCGATAGCCGCCTGATGGTTGCCTACTATCGGACCACCCGTGACGGCCGGATTGCCTTCGGTCGTGGCAGCGGCGCCCTAGGCGCCCGGGGCCGGGTGACCCAGACGTTCGACCATGACCCAGACCGGTCGGCCGGCGTCGCCGCCGACCTACGCCGCCTCTACCCAATGCTCGCGGACGTGCCGATCACGCATACCTGGTCGGGCGTTGTGGATCGCAGCGAAACCGGCACTCCCTTCTTCGGTCGTCTGGAAAGCAACCCGTCCATCCTGTACGGCGTCGGGTTCTCGGGCAACGGCGTTGGCCCGACTCACATGGCCGGCGCCATCTTGGCCTCGTCCGCCCTTGACCGCCAGGACGAATGGTCGGCGACGCCGCTGAATCGCGGCCCGGAGAGCCTGTTTCCGCCCGATCCAGTGCGCTACTACGGTGGCCTGCTCGTCCGCGCGGCGGTCAAGCGAAAGGAGGAGACCGAGGAGCGCGGCCATCACGCCGGCCCGATCACTCGGGCATTCGCCACCCTAGCGCCCTCGGGCATGCGCAAAGGGGGCCATACGCCTTCCCAGGACGTCGGGAGGGCAACCATCACCGATTAACCCTCACCCGTGCATGGTGCAGCTAGGGGCTTCGCTCGTACAAACCCACCGTTCAGCACGACGGCGATCCGGTACGAACTAGCTGTCCCCGTCTCCGTTCAGATTATGTCGTGCGACTCGCGAATACCTACCACCGATCCACCGATGAGATCGCTCCGCGTCAACCTGCGACCACCGACCGTCCTCTGCCGCTCTGGTGCAGAGGTCACCGCTTCTCGCACGGGAGGCTCCACTCCCTGTCGGCCTGCCGCACGGTCCGGGTGGAACCAACAAGCAACGAGGACCCGGTCCGCCTGGACGGACCGGGCGCCTACTGCACGAACGGGGACCGTCTCGTCGGCGTGGGCCGCTACGCAACCTCGGCGGTCGGGCCAACACCGTAGTTCGCGTTCCCGCTCCGATCCTGCTCGACCGGGAGGTCACTCTTGGCGTAGCGCAACTCGGCCGTGCCCGCCCCACATCCACTGCCGTCGTAGGGCTCGGGAGCGTTGGGCGCCACCGCCACTGTCGCCGCTGATCCGGTCACCCCGCCGATGACCCCCAGCAGGATCGCTGCTCCGCCGATCAACCCCTGTGCCGTTCGCTTCATGCGTGCCTCGTCCATGGTGTGCCTCTCCTGCTCGCCCTATCGCTGTTCCCGGTGCGTCCCGGCTCCTCCGGGGCACAGTCCTATCCTGCGCCTCAAGGATGCGGCGAACATCGACCGGAATGGGTAATCAGGAGGGAGCAGGCAGGAGCGGACCCTTACGCATTAATGCGTAGCCAGGGTGCTGTCGTGGCTCCGGTTCTGGGAACCGTCAGGCGAGGTGGTGACGCGTGGCCCAGGCGGCGACGGCGGCGCGGTTGTCGAGGTTGAGCTTGGTGAGGATGTTGCGGACGTGCGTGGAGGCGGTGCGGTGGCTGATGAAGAGGGTGTCGGCGATGTCCTGGTTGGAACACCCGGTCGCGATCAACCCCACCACCTCCAGCTCCCGAGGGGACAGGCCGTAGGACCGCTCTGGAGCGCACCGTTCGGGCGCAGATGAGCGGTGGACAGCCGAGGCAACCGCGGCAGCCTCGGCGACCGCTTCGGCCAGCTTCAGCGACCGTCCCGCAGACCATGCCCGATCCCGCTCGGAGTCAGCGAGGCGGTGGCGCAGGGTGGCCACTGCCTGATTGAGGCGGGTTCGGGTGTGGGGGGGCGCCGGCGTCCCGATCGTCTCGCGAAGGGCTTCGGACGCCCCGAGCAGGCGGGCCGCATCAAGCGGACGCGACTCCGCGCACATCGCCGCGATCCCATCCAGACTGTCGGCGATGCCCCCTGGGCACCAAGTTTGGTAAACAGGAGCAAGCCTTCGCCCAGCAGCGCTGCTCCACCCACCGGATCGCCAAGATCGACCGTGACCGTGCCCAAGTTGACCAGGCTGCCCGCGGTATCACGGACCGTACCCAGGCGTCTGTGCAGAGCTAGGCCCTCGGTCAGCAGCGCCTGTGCGCGCAGAAGGTCGCCCCGACTGGCTGCAAGTTCGCCCATCGCGTCGAGCGTGCCCGCTTCGCTTAGGGTGTCGCCGGCCTCCCGTGCCAGCGCGAGACTTTCCTCGTAGAGGAGAGCAGCCCGTTCCTCATCCCCGACGCTGAAGGCGATGAACCCGAGGTTGTACACCACGCTTGCGATGTGCCGACTTTGCCCGAGTCCGGTGACCAGGACCAAGGCCTCCTCGAAGAGGGCGGTTGCCGTGGCGAAGTCCCCCTGACGACGAGCAAGCCGACCCGCCGCGCTCAGTGCCTTGGCGCGGACACCCGGGGGAACGAAACCGGGAAGGGAGAACGCTCGATCCAGCCACCGTCGACCTTCAGTGCGATGCCCGCGAACCAACCAGAACCGGCGGAGGGCGCCGGCCAGCCGCAGGCCGGATGCCGAATTGCGCGCTCCTTCGATCAGCCAAGCCAGGGCCGCCCGGAGATTGTCGATTTCGGCATCGAGCGCGTCGAGCCAGTGCCGTTGTTCGGGGCCGAGCAGCAATGGCTCGACACGTTCCGCGAGTGCCAGGAAGTAGGCGGCGTGCGCCTCCCGGGTGACGACCTCGTCGCCGCTCGCCGCCAGTCCCTCCAGCCCGAACTCCCGGACCGTCTCCAGCATCCGGTAGCGCGGCTCGCCGTCCGGCCCATCCTCTTCCCGCAGCAGGCTCGCATCGAGGAGCGAGGCAACGCCGTCGAAGGCGTCGATGCCGAGGTCGCCCGCCCCGGCGGCAACCGCCTCCGCCGCCTCCAAGGTGAACCCGCCGACGAAGACAGCGAGGCGGCGGAAGAGGGCCTGCTCCTGGGGAGACAGGAGGTCGTGGCTCCAGGCGATCGTGCTCCGCATCGTCCACTGCCGCGCCGGCAGGTCGCACGCCCCGCCCGTCAGGAGCGGGAGCCGCTGCTCCAGGCGGGCAAGCAACGCGGCCGGAGGCAGGTGGGCCACACGCGCCGCGGCCAGCTCAATCGCCAGCGGCAGCCCGTCCAGGCGGGCGCAGATCGCGGCGACGGCGGCCGCGTTGGCATCGGTCAGGGCGAAGTCGGGCCGCACCGCCTTGGCC
>JALYMD010000245.1 GCA_030773875.1 Chloroflexota bacterium
GTCCACCTGATTGAGCGCGCGGGCGTGCTGGTCTTCGCGCTCCCAGTGCGCGTCGAAGGGCTTGATGCTTTCTCCATGTGGGCCGGCGAGGAGCATAGGCGCCCGGTCATTGTGGCCTCCCACCAGCCCGCGGGCGACCGGCTCCGATTCAGCGTGGCCCACGAGCTCGGCCACCTCGTCATGCACGCCCCGATCAATGGCATGGTGCAGCAGCTGGAGCGCGAGGCGGATGCGTTCGCCGCTAGTTTCCTCATGCCCGAGGAGGGGATCCGGCGCGACATCGTGCCGCCGGTGACGCTGACGGCGCTGGCCGCGCTCAAGCCCCGGTGGCGGGTCGCCATCTCCGCCCTCGTCCGGCGATCACGCGACCTGCGGATCGTCTCTGAGACCCAGTACCGCTACCTGATGAAGCAGTTGTCCGCGCGCGGCTGGCGCACGGAGGAGCCCCCCGGCCTCGCCGTGGCGCCAGAGAAGCCGCGGGCCTTCCGGAAGATGGCCGAGGTGCTCTACCACCCAGGGGCCGAGGCGGAGGGGCTGGCTGGGGCGTCGGGGATCCTCCCGCAGACCGCGCGGGACATCCTCGCAGCCCACGCCGAGCTCGCGGAGCTGACGGTGGGCGCTCCGCCGCGTCCCAGCGCCGCAAGGATTGTTTCGATTGGGGATTCGGCCACCAATGGAGCTAGCACGTGGTCGTCGACCTCCGACCCTCAGCACCACCAGGAGTAAATCGTTGAGCCGTGCCAAGAAGCACCACCAGGTGCCGCAGTTCTACCTGCGCTCCTTTGCGGACCAGAAGGAGCGTGTCGAGGTCTACGACCGCGTGACCAGGAAAGCCTTCCGGCAGCAGGTGGCCAACGTGGCGGTCGAGTCCAACCTCTACACCGTGCGCGACGCGGCGGGTGAGCCCAGCGATGCCATGGAGGCCAGGCTCGCACAGTTCGAGGGCCTGCTATCACGCCGCCATGCCGGCCTGCTTGCGGCCAGCCCATCCCTGGACGACGAGGACAGGGCGGCTGTCGCTGCGTTCGTCGCGCTGCAGTTCGTGCGCACGTCCGCGAAGCGCGAGTGGCTTGAGGACATTCTCGACCTAGAGGTCCGGATGTTGACCGAGGGCAACGTTGGCGGCGATCCCCCCGAGGCGGTCGAGCGTTTCATCAAGACGCGGTTCGGCGACCAGCCGGACTGGCTCAAGGACGAGGTCCGTGCCGTCGCCGCCGATCCCACCCGCCGGGTCGCGCTCCCAACTGAGGAGTGGGTCGCCGGGTTCGCGCCGCTGGTCCTCCACGTCATGGATGAGCTGCTCACGCGAACCTGGTGGCTCGCCACGGCCGGGGAACGCGCGTTCCTGACGTGCGACGACCCCGTGACCCTGATCGCGTGGCCGGGTGATCCCGTGGGCGGGGTCGGGATCCGCACCGCGATGCAGATCCTCCTCCCGCTCGCCCCGGACCGCGTGCTCGTGTTCGAGGGCGAGCGGCCGGGCCCATTCACGGTGGTGCCCAAGGAGCGGGACTGGATCCGCTGGGCGAACCGTAGCGTGGCCAGCCGGGCGACCCGCCAGGTGTTCTGGCACCCCAAATCCAGCCCCATGGATGGGATCCAGATCCCGCCCGCGCCACGGCCCACGTCGATCAATGGGATCCCCATACACCGAGGCCAGCGGTCATGGGACCTCATTCGGGAGCGCCAGGTGCCGGCGATGCACCGGGTGCGCGACCGCATCCGCGCTGCACACCACGTTCGCGACGCGGGGAGCGATCCGCTACCTGCCGTACTGGAAGCATCAGGGATTGGACAGGAACCACCGACATGATCTGTGGACACTACTCATGTGTTCGCCGAGACCGCCTGACCGAGATTGCCCGCGTTCGTGAGCACGGAATTCTCGGAACCCTCAAAACTCCTCGGCTGAACCAAGGTGCTCCGGATTTCGAGGGCTCCGAGGATTCAACGTGCGCTATCGTTGCACGGCTGGTTTCTACCTAATCGGTCAGGTAAGCATGCTCAGGCCGCCGTTGATCCGGTGATCGTCACCCGGCGTACCGTGGCGCCCGGGCCTGGAGGAGTTAGCGGGTGTCCGACCTGTTGCTGCGACCGAGTCGGCGGCTGACGGGGCCGCACCGTGTGGCCGCCACGCTCCGCCCGCTCAGGCTCGCGTTCCTGGTCCACCCGGACGATCCAGGCGTTGCCCTTGCGGCCGTCGACGCGTGCTGCCTCCTCTGGGGCGGCCCGTTCCAGTGCCTCATACCGTGCCCGCCCGGCGGCGAACCTGAGGCCCTGTGGTCCCAGATGCTGGAGAAGCACGATCCAGACGAGGTCGTGGACCTCGTGGGGGCGGCATCAGCCTTCGTGGAGCGCCAGCAAGAGACGATGCATCGCCGCGTTCGGCGCTGGCAGCACCCCACCGAAACAATGCAGCTCTTCGGGGTCCTGGCGACCTCGGTACTGCGCCGGCAAGTCGAGCGTGGGAGGGTCCCGTCCAACGCCCCTATCCTCAATCTCCACCCGCTCTTCGCGCATCCGCTCGCCCTGCCGCTTGCCTACCGCTACGGGCACCTCGAACGGCGACCAATGGATCGGCACGACCGGCTGCGGGCGGCCTACGTAACGGCGCGGCTCGAGGACCTTGCCCACGTGCAGGTCGTCGACCCAGCCTCGAACCCAATCGAGGAGCTGATCCGACTTGTCACCGAGCACCCCCTTGCCCCAAGTACGCCCGAGCGGCCCGGTTGGAACGGTCCTCTTGGCAATAGCCTCGTGGATATCCTCCGCGGTTTCGAACTCGGGATGCGCACCACCAGGGCATTGGGCCGAGACACGGCCGAGGCCACCGAGGGGAATCTGGGTCGAGGAGATCCCTACCACCACCAGATCGTGGTCCTGGGCGAAGCCAACAGCGTGCCCGACCTGTGCCTCGCCTGGAACCTGCGTGCGCGACGTCTCGGCGAGCCCCCGCCGATCTGGGTGGCGCCGGGTTGGCTCGCCCAGCCTGAGGTGTGCCAACGGCTCGAATCGGTCCGCGCGGCGAACGAGGGGCGTGCTCGTGGGCATGGTGGGATCGGCACATCCTGGCTAGGATTCGCCAGCGCGTCAGTCGGCTACGAAGCGCTGGTCGAGGCCACGACATCCATGCCTCAATCCGCTGCGCTTCGCTGGGAGGAACTCGGCCGGCTCTTCCCGGACGAGGTGCACCTTGGGCTCGAGCGTCGGTCGACGGCGGCGTTCGTCGACGGGTCGGCGGACATCGCGCTCCCCGAGGCCGAGGACCTCGCCGATTTCAGCCGGGGGGAGATGCTGGGCGTGACCGTGGTCGTGCCCGGATGGCGCCTGCCAAGGATGCCCGCACCAAGATTCGCTTCGTCCGATGACGTCGTGCGCGTGGCCGTGGACGGACTCGTCGGCGAGCTTGATGTCGGCTACAGGCCACCGCCCGAGCTCGTGACCGTCAAGACGCGGGACGGCGCCGAGGCGCTGAGCGCGGTGGCCGATGCCGCCGGGCTGCGCGCAACGATCTCGGACAAGGGCAGGTTGGCCATCGCCCTCCTCGAGCTGTTCGGCTCGTCCGAAGCGCTCACCTTGCTCAGCAGCAGCTTGGTCTACGGGCTGCTGGTCGAGATGGGCACCGGCGCGGTCCCGCGCCAGGCGGTCCAGCAGGCCCTCGCGCGCCATCTGCCCGACTTGGCAGGACAGGCGAGCATCGATGCCGTCGTGGCAGCCTTCCGGGAGCTATCTGCCGACGATGGACTGTTCGAGCCAGGCTACTTCACCTGGAGCGTCCTCCGCGAGAAGCTGGGTGGCAACGCCGACGTGGCGCAATGGGTAGTCGCCTTCCTGGTAGAGCGCGGCATCCTGTTCCGCGGCTTCGAGGTGAGATGCCGGAACTGCGGGCTACGCCGGTGGCAACCAGTTGACCTGATGGCTTCGGCATACGCGTGCGACGCGTGCCAGGTGACCGCCCCGCTCCCGCTGCCGGTCGACGACGTTCTGGAGTGGCGCTACCGGGTCAATGGAGTCGTCGCCCGCGGTTGACCAGGGCGTCCTACCGCACCTGCTCGCAGTGGCCTACCTGGTCGGCCGGCAGCCGGGTGCTGAGTCGGAGCTGCTCGGCGTGCTCCCCGGCGTCGACTTCACTACGTGCGAGGCGGCCGGCGCTTCGACCGGCCAGCGGCGCGAGGCCGACATCGTCGCAATCTTCGGGGGGAGGGTGCTCCTCGGCGAGTGCAAGGCGAACGGCGCGACGTTGACCTCTGACAACGTCCACAAGACCTTGTGGCTCGCCGACCGGTTCCGGGATCCGATTGTCGTCTTCGCCACGCCGACCACGTTTGACCAGGCGGCTGAGGCGACGGATCTACTCCGATCCTGGTCCGGCACTGAGATTGAGCTCTGGGAGAAGCCCGACATGCTCGACCCCCGTCCTCACCCGGACGCTACTGCGCCTGAACCTCGGGACTATCTCGTGGAGATCATCGAATGGCTGCGAGAGAGCGAGAATGGTTAGACAGCAAGGCGGCACGCCGTCATGATCCAGACCGGCACGGAGAACCAACGCGGCCACTTGGTCCTGCGGCACGTCCTTGATGCCGAGGCCCACGACCTCCGTGCGGTCGCGTGGTCACCGAGGGGGGACAGCCTGCTCGGGATCGCGGCGAACGGCAGCGCCTGGCTCTGGGACGGCGCAACGGGCGAGGTCCGGTGGCGGGTCAAGCACGCGCCGGGCGTGCCGTCGTGCCTCCGGTGGTCCCCGGACGGGCGGTACTGGGTTGTCGGCACATGGCAAGGACCCGTCCAGATGCTCGGAGCTGGCACCGGAACGCCCTATGAGACGTTCCGCGGCCTCAACTCGGGCGTGATTGGCCTGGAGTGGTCACCCACGGGGGACTACGTCCTCGCGGTTTCGCAAGATGCACAGGTGGCGCAGTGGGAGATTTACAGTGGGATGGCGCTGCGCGCCCGTGACCATGCGACTGACGGCGGCGTGACGCTGTGTGCTGCCTGGTCTCCGGATAGGCGATTCATCGCTATCGCCTCAGCGACCGGGGACGTCGAGTGCCGCCAGGCAACTGACTGGCGGCTGGTCTGGTCGACCCCAGGCGAGGGTGCTGGCTCGGCTAACTGCGTGGCGTGGTCGGCCGACGGCTTGACGCTCGTACGGGCTGCCGAGGGCCACATCGTCGACGTCTGGAGCGTGGAGGACGCCCTTCGCCGTTGGTTCGAAACTGGGCAGCACGTCGACCCGTGGCGCACCCTCGGTGCGAAGGACCCGTTGGTGCGCCGCCTCGGAGGGCTCGGGAGCGGCGCCTCGTGGGCGAGTTTATCGGCCGACGGACGGCTACTCGCAGTGCGGACACGAGCCGAGGCGCTGCGCCTCTGGCGGCGCGGCACGACCGACCAATGGCAGGAGATGGCTACGGTTCCGGACGAACCAGGAGCGTGGGCCCAAGGGCCCCTTGTCGCGTTCCATCCGTGCGCGCCGCAGCTCGCCACCGTGGTCGGTGGCGGCTCGGTTGTCCATGTGTGGGACATCGCTCAGATGGAGCCGGAAAGCGCGCCTGACACCTCGGCTCGGTAACTCTTTTCCCTGCGCGGACGGCGGCGGAGCAGCTTGCCACCGCCAGAAGGACGATTCGAGCCTCCGCCAGGAGCATCGTCTGCGCCGTGGAGAGGTTTAGATGCTAGACTGAGTGGCAACAATCGAGTGGTGGATGCACGGGCCGCCGGGAGCGAGCAGCAAGCTCGCCTGGCGGCCTGTTCCTGTTAAGCCCGATCGCGACAGCTGATGTGAGGACGCCGATGGCTGAGTACGAGGAGCAGTTGCGTGAGAACACGGAGATGGGAGGAGCAGTCTCCAGCAGCGATGATGCCATCCCCCTGTCCTGCCTCCTCCCCGACCCGCGCAACGCCCGCAAGCATTCAGACCGCAACCTGGCACAGATTGAGCAGGCCATCCAAGAAGTCGGCGCCGCACGGAGCATTGTCGTCGACGAGGCCGGCGTCATCCTTGCCGGCAACGCCACGGTCCAAGCCGCCATGCAGGCCGGTCTCACCCGCGTCCGGGTCGTCGAGGCCGATGGTACCGAACTCGTCGCCGTCCGCCGCTCTGGGTTGACCTCCGAACAGAAGTGCCGCCTCGCCCTCCACGACAACCGCGCCGCCGAACTCGCCGAGTGGGACACCGATGTCCTGGCCTCGCTGGCTGACGAGATGGATCTGTCGGCTCTCGGGGAACCCGATGAACTCGCCGATCTCCTCGCCTCCGGCGAAGCCTCGCCTGCCGATCTACTCGGCGACCCCGATGAGGTCCCACCTCTCCCCGCTGTCCCCATCACCCAACCCGGTGACCTCTGGCTCCTGGGCCAGCATCGCCTCCTCTGCGGCGACGCCACGAAGGCCGAGGACCTGCAGCGCCTGATGGCCGAAGACGTTGCCGCCTGCCTCTGGACCGACCCGCCCTACGGCGTCAACTACCAGGGCGGCACCTCTGATGCCCTCACGATCGCCAATGATGATCCCCAGGGGCTGGAAGGGCTGCTCCACTCCTCCTTCGCTAACGTCCAGGAGGTCCTCGCCCCCGGCGCCCCCTTCTACGTCGCCCACCCCGCCGGTCCGCTCTCGCTGGTCTTCGGTCAGGTCGTGACGGAGTTGGGGTGGCGCCTCCGCCAAACCCTGGTCTGGTTGAAGGACTCCCTCGTCCTCGGTCATGCTGACTATCACTATCGGCACGAGCCCATCCTCTACGGCTACCTGCCAGGTGGGACAGGGCGCCGGGGACGCGGGGGGAAGGGCTGGTTCGGCGATGATGCCCAGACGAGTGTCTTCGAGGTGCCCCGTCCCAAGGCATCCCCCGACCACCCGACCAGCAAGCCCGTCGCCCTCATTACCGCGATGCTCGCCAACAGCACTCGGCCCGGCGAGTTGGTCTTCGACCCCTTCAGTG
>JALYMD010000246.1 GCA_030773875.1 Chloroflexota bacterium
GGCCAGTTCCCCCGGCCCACCCCGGCTCGTCCCGACCCGGCCACACAAGAAGCCGAAATCCGCTCTCCGCTGGCGGCGCTCCCAGCCAGGCTTGCAAGTGGTTTGTTAGGCGCTCCTCGACGCCAGAGATTCTCGGCCTGCTCCAAAGTGGCCTCGTTCCCCAGAGCGTCTCGTTCGTCGCGGCGGCGGTGCTCATCCTGGTGTCCTTGCTCGACATTGGCTGCTGCATCCGCACCAGTCCATGTCAGATCGAAGTGGTTTCTATGCCTTATACATACCCCCTATGGGTATAAAAGTCAAGGGGTTCTTGCATCAGCCGGGGCCTTCCGGGTTGGTGATGCCGATCACATGGGGACGCCTGATATCGACTGTGGTTGGTCAGGTAGAACCGCAGTCGTCCGCACTTGGTCCCGATGGGGATGCCTGGGGTCCCGAGCACGGCGGGCGCTGCCGTAGGGAACACCACTGGCTCAGAGGGATTCCGTGTCACCCGGGTCACAGTCCACGGCGCTGCCGAGCAGACGGTCGACGCGCGGTCGGGGTGTGACTACCGCATTCTCCCTGGCTCCTGAGAGCACCACCCGCGATTGCTGCCGCCCGCGCGCTTCCTGTCCATGCCGACCAGGGCGGAGTCGTCGCGGGCACCGTGGTGCGGTTCAATCTCGCCGTCGCTGACCGCAAGCGCGAGTCCGTCCAGCCGGTCGGGGCCACCTCTTCCGGCTGCGTACGAGTCAAGACGACCCGCGATGGAGGCAGCGGGATGTCGGGCGTCGTCGGACGGCTCCTCGGCCCGCGTCTCCTGTGGTGCTCCAGCGGCGAACGGGCGCGGCTGAACCTCTGCATTCGGGCGCGCCTGAGAACAACAGGAGGGAGGGCGCCCCGCATGGGCACGCCCTCCCTCTCCGTCGTCAGCCTACGTCCGGTTGCGGGGAAGTCTCCGGTCACCCCCTGGATGAGTGCCTTGTTAGCTCACCTCGACGACGAATGGCACGGTGATCACCTGGTCGCCTCGGGCGAACTGGCCCCAGACCTTGTAGCGGCCCGGCTCGGGGAACGTGTGCTCGAACGTCACCTCGGGGCCAAACGCGGCAGGGATCTCGTGGTCGTCCCCTGCCCCGGCATCGTGCCCGTCGCCAGTGACCGCCGCTTCGCCGTGGACGTGAGCGAACGCGCCGCCGTCCTCCGCGACCACCGCCACGTGGGCGGCAGCGCCAAGATAGGGCGCGAGGTCCGCGACGGGCTCCCCATCACGAGACACTGTGAAGGTGAATCGTGCCGTCTCGCCGGCCCGCAGCGTCTCCGGCGCTTGGAGGGCAACGCTCACGCCGTCAACTGTTTTCGGTGCGAGGTCGGGCGTGAGGGAGGCGCTGTCCGCGGACGGCGTCCCGACCACCAGCTCGCGGCGATCCAGGACCGATTGGTCGCCCGCCTTGAACTCGTCGTAGAGAAGATAGGTGCCGTCGCTCGGCAGCGTGGTCGAGACGCGGTAGGCGCCGTCGCTGCCCGGCTCCGGGTGGATGTGCTGGAACCCCTGGAGGTCGCGGCTGACCAGGATCAGATGCATCGGCCGTTCGTGGTCGTCCGGCAGGTCGGTGATCGTCTCGCCGGTCGCCGCGTCGGACACCTGGTAGCCCAGGGTCACGGGTTGACCGGGCTGCGGGGACGAAGGCTCACTCGTCCAGGTGACTCGCACCCCCGCAGTCGCCGGGTCAACCGCGCCCGCCGTCATGGACAGGCTCTGGTCCCCGGTGACCGCATGCGGCTCGATCTCATGGGCCTCCGCGGCGGCGTGGTCCTCCGTGATCCCCATGCCGCTCTTCTCGCTTAGCCAGAGGGCACCGGCGCCGATCGCGAGGGCGAGCAGCCCGATCGCCACCAGGTAGCCTCCATCGGCGACCCGCGTCAGCAGGGGCGGGTGCAGGATCTCGCGGGCGCTCGCCGGGCGGCGGAAGCCGCGCAGCCGGAGTGCGTTGGTCACCACGCTGACGCTGCTCATCGCCATCGCTGCCGCGGCGAGCACGGGGTTCAGCAGGATCCCGAAGACGGGATAGAGCGCGCCCATCGCCACCGGCACGAGCGCCACGTTGTAGGCAAACGCCCAGAAGAGCCCCTCCTTGATCGTCCCGACCGTGCGGCGCGAGAGGGCAATCGCCGTAACGATCGTCCGCAGGTCGCCGCCGATCAGGGTGACGTCGGAAGCAGCCATCGCTACGTCCGTGCCGGTGCCGATCGCAATCCCCAGATCGGCCTGGGCGAGGGCCGGGGCATCGTTGATGCCGTCGCCGACCATCGCGACGACCTTGCCCTCGGCC
>JALYMD010000247.1 GCA_030773875.1 Chloroflexota bacterium
CCCGAGAGGCGATCTTTCAAGGGCCGGTGATTGAGGGACCGGCGAGCGGCGACGACCCACCCACCCGCGCGGTCTATCGGTTCACGGCCCCCTCCTCTCCCGGCACCTACTATTTTCGCTCCGACGTGGACCCCACGATGAACGGGACGGTCAATGTCGTGGCTCCGGGCAGCACGCTCCAGTCAGCCACCGGGCGGGAGATCGCGGGTGGGATCGCGAGCGCATCCCACATCGCGGAATCCGTCCCCGCCATTGCACTCCAGTACCTCTTCAGCCTGGGCAATCTCGCCCTCGGAATCTTCCTGGTCCGCCTCCGGCCGCGAGACTGGGCAGCGCGGCTCTTGGCGGTCGGAATGGTGGGCACGGGCGCCATCTTCAACCTCCAGTCCCACGGCGTCGAGTACCTGACGCCGGTGGTCAAGCAGATGCACGAGATGTTTCATATCGTTTCCGGGGTGGCGTACGCCGGTGCGCTGATGCTCTTTCCAGACAGGAGGATCGCTCCCCGCTGGTCAACCATCCGCTGGTTCAAATGGCCGCTGCGTCTCGTTTATGTCTTGTTCTTCGCGTTTTTCGGCTGGATCTTTACCTCCACCATCCACGGGGATCCGGGCGGATTTGTTCCGTTCTTCGGTGTCATCATCCCGATCATCGGGATCACGTCGCAGGCGCTACGGTACCGGCATGCTGCGAGCGCGGAGGAACGGCAGCAGTCGCGGGTCCTAATGTGGTCACTCACCCTCGCGTTCGTGATGACTCTGCTGTGGGGCGCCACGCTGCTGATCGCCTGGCTGGGCAGCGAAGGCCGATCGGTCGAGTCAGTCGCGACCCTCCAACGCTTCGTGTTCCTCGTCTTTCCGCCCCTCTTCGCCATCATCCCGCTGCTGCTCTTCGTCCTCATGGTCCGCTACCGGCTCTGGGATATCGACCGCGTCGTCAACCGCGCGTTGGTCTACGGACTGTTGACCGGGATCCTCGGAGTGGCCTACATGGCCAGTGTCGTCGGACTCGGGGGGTTCTTGACGACGATCGTCGGTCAGCGCGCCAACACTCTGGTCGTTGCCGCGTCGACGCTCGCCGTCGCGGCATTGTTCCGCCCGGCCCGGAGTCGGATCCAACGATTCATCGACCGGCGGTTTGATCGGGCGAAGTACGACGCGGCCCGGACGCTGGCCATGTTCGGCGCCGCCGCGCGCGACGAGGTCGATCTGAACGGCTTGACCGACGACCTGCTAGGGACGGTAGAGCGAGCCCTCCATCCAGCTCAGGTCTCGCTCTGGCTGCGACCGCTGGAACAGCGCGGCGATCGCGGTCCGTAACGGTGGCCGTAGCCCTCCGTGGACGCTTGGGCAGTAGGCTGAGGTCTAGCGCATCAGAGAACACGGATTGGGAAGCTGGAGTTTTGATGACGACGCACCGGCCGGCCTTGTGGCGTCGCTTCTTAGGACGGGCGGAGATCGGACCGGGGCGGTCACCGTCCCGGGAGCAGGAGCCTGCCCAGCCGGTAGTGATCCCAGCGCCGGAACTGGCACCGGACGATCCGCTCATCGCCTACCTTCGGCACCGCCCGGGCGCCACCGCGATCTCCGACATCGAGGTTGATTCGCCGGCGCTCTCCGCCCTGCGGGCGAGCGGCGCAGCGCTGGTCGTGCCGCTGCTCAGTCAGGGGGAGCTCATCGGCCTGCTCAATCTTGGACCGCGCCGTGACCGTCAGCCCTACTCGATCGACGACCGGGCGCTGCTGACCAGCCTCGCGGCTCAGGCCGCGCCCCCGGTGCGGGTCGCCCAACTCGTGCAACAGCAACAGGCGGAGGCCCAGGAGCGGGAGCGAATCAACCAGGAGTTGCGCGTCGCCCGCTTGATCCAGCAGACGCTGCTGCCGAAGGCGGTGCCGGAACTGTCCGGCTGGCAGATGGCGGCCTCCTACCGGCCCGCTCGCGAGGTGGGCGGCGACTTCTACGACTTCCTGGAGCTGCCGGACGGCAGGTTGGGCATCGTCATCGGGGACGTGACCTCGAAGGGGGTGCCGGCAGCGCTGGTGATGGCGACAAC
>JALYMD010000248.1 GCA_030773875.1 Chloroflexota bacterium
CTGACAAGAGGCTGACATCGGCTCCGACGGGAGTTCATAGTGGGTAGGTGCCGTCCGACCCGGCGAGAGACGAGGTGTCGACGGTGAGCCGGCTCCACCAACCGTCATCGAGAACATCGAATTCCCCTAGCAGTTCGATCCCTTACGAGATGAATGTGCAACCTGCGCGGCTTTCGCGGCGGCGGGTCCTCGCCCTGACTGCCGGCGGCGTCTTGGCGGCGGCTACTGGATGCGGCGGCGCCTCGTCCGATCGCCAAGCTCTCGTTCCAACGGTGGTGCAAGTCGGAACGCCGCCGGTGGCGGTGCCGGGGTTTGACGAGCCGGGCCGCTGGGCCGGGCGAACCCTGCGAGTCGGCGCATGGGGTGGCGAGGTCCAGGCGGCGCTCCGACTTATGGTGTGGGAGCCGTTTGCGCGTTTGACCGGGTGTGTCATCCAGGAGGTGATGACGGACTATGGCGCGCTCGATCGCACCGTTCAACGGGGCGATCCGTATGCTGATGCGCTGGTCGTCGACGCGATGCGGGTCGCTCCATTGGCCGCGCAGGGAGCCATTCAGGCCATCGGTGCCGATGTAGGGGCTGGCGTCGACCTGATAACCCCTCTGGACCGTAGCGTCCCGGCGTACGCCTATGGAATGGTGAGCGCCTATCGGCGCGAGACGGGCGATCCGGACGAAGCGCCCCAATCCTGGGAGGCATGGTGGGATCGGGAGCGTTTTCCGGGCAACCGTACCCTCTATAAGGGGGCATTCGGCACCTTTGAGTTCGCGCTCATGGCCGACGGCGTGGCCCCGGATCAGCTCTACCCCCTGGATAGTGAACGGGCGATCGAGAGCTTGAAGCGGATCAGCGGAAAGATCGTGAATCGTTGGTGGGAGAGCGGGGTGCAGCCCGTGACCTGGTTGAGCCGGGGCCAAGCGGACTTTGGCAGCGCCTGGCACTACCGGGTCCTAGCCGGGCTGGCAGACGGTGAGCCGGTTGGGCTGGTCTGGGATCAAGGGTTGCTGGTGGCCGATCACTGGGTGGTGCCAACGGGAGTCGCTACGGATCTGACCATGGACTTTCTCCGTTTCGCGACGGCACCGGAGGTCCAGGCAGCGCTCGCGCAGCAGGTCGGGCTGGGGCCGGTCACCTCTAGCGCCTTCGAACATTTGGACCCACTCTTCACGCCCACCCTCCCGACCGCTCCTGAGAACCTCCCGAAGCTTGTGCGCCAGGATGTTGCCTGGTGGACCGCTAACAATGTCGAGGCCAATCAGCGGTTCAACGCCTGGCTCCTAGGGAACCCGGATGACTGAGCGCAGGCATCCGGGCACCGCCCTGTGGATCCTGCCGATGACGCGCCGCCGGGCGCTCTGGTCGGCTTTCGGCGGCGCCGTCCTTTTAGGTACAGCAGGCTGCGGTGGTCGCGCCAGCAACGAGCCTACTACCGTGCCGACCGCTGCACTGACCCCGACTCCGACGCAGGAGGCGATCGGCAATGAGATCGCCTCCCCAATCGCGGGCTACCTGAACCCGCAACGGTGGGTGGGCAGGACACTCACGGTGACCTCCGCGGGGAGTCGTGAGTACAAGGACGCTCAGGCGGAGGCTTTTCTGGATGCGTTCGCGGCCGCCACAGGCGCGACCGTTCAGCAGAAGATCACCGACATCGGTCAGTTGAAGAACCAGGTGGAGAACGGCACCGTCACCTGGGATGTCGTCGATGTCCCGACGGAGGAAGTCATTCCCCTCTCCCGCGCCGATTTCTTGACCCCGATCGATTACCGGCAGGTGGACATATCGACCGTCTTCCCGGCCGAGATCGCGATGCAGTACGGCGTGGGGTTCGCGCTCTTTTCGACGGTCATCGTCTTCCCGGCAGCAGCGCAACAGGTGCCAACTGGCTGGCAGGACTTCTGGAGCGTCGGTGCCTTCGGGGAAGGACGAGCCCTGCGGAAGAGCCCGGTGGGCACCATGGAGTTCGCGTTGATCGCCGACGGCGTGGCCCCGACGCGAGATGCCCTCTACCCGCTCGACGTTCCACGCGCGTTCGCCAGTCTGGACAGGATCAAGCCGTACGTCTCCTCCTGGTACGAGGATGGGAAGCAGCCGGTGGAACTGGTGCTCAGCGGGCAGGTGGGGCTGGCGAGCGCCTGGAATGTGCGGGCCGACATTCTCGAAGACCCTGACGCCGTGGCGCTGCAGTGGAACGGGGGGATGCTCTCCGGTCAGTCGTGGGTCGTGCCGCGCGGGACCCAAAACGAAGATGTGGCGATGGACTTCATCAACTTCGCGACCCGTGCAGCCCCAAGCGCCAACTTCGCCCGGCTCGTGCCCTTTGGTCCGGTCAATCTCGACGCTTTGGCGCTGCTCCGGCCCGACCGGAGAGCGCTGCTGCCCAATGCCGACCCGCATCGTGAGCTTCAGTTTGTCGAGAATTGGAATTACTGGGCTGACAACGTGGAAGGACTCACGGAGCAGTTCAACGCCTGGCTCCTGCAGGAGACCGAGTCCGCCACGCCGGAGCCATAACCGTCGTGGCATGAGCGGGCGCCCGTACAGCTTGACAGAATCTCACGTAGGCGTAGTCTGAAGCACATCCGCATGCCCTGAGCCGGGGCGGGTCCGACGCAGGGCCTGTGCGTTGACGTCCCGGGAGGAGGTCCCGATGACCGGGCAGCGTCGCCTCGGCCCGACCGGGTCCGACGACGCGGGTACCTTCGTCGCCGCAGGCGCCGTCGTCGTTGGGGGCGGCATGGCGGGGCTGCTCGCCGCCCGGGTGCTCGCTGACCACGTCAAGCGCGTCACGCTGCTGGACCGGGACCGCTTTCCCGCCGCGCCCGCGTTCCGCCGGGGCGTCCCCCAGTCGCGTCACGTGCACGCCCTCCTCGTCCGGGGCCTGGAGGTCCTGGAGGAGTTGTTCCCCGGCCTCGAGGCCGAGTTGGTCGACGCCGGCGCGCCGATCATTCCATCCCCGCGGGATGTCCTGTGGCTCAGCGCGGCCGGTTGGTGCCGCCGCTTTCCCCCACGCCTGCGGCTCCTCTCCTGCAGCCGCGAGCTGCTGGAGTGGCACGTCCGCCGTCGCGTCGCGGCTCTCGACAACGTGCGGCTGCTGGAAGGGCGCGAAGTGGTCGGCCTCCTTCCGAACCTGGACGGGACAGCGGTGGCCGGCGTGCGGCTACGCGAGCGCACCGGCCGGGACGGCGCACCGGCGGCGGACCAGACCATCCCGGCGACCATCGTCATCGACGCCAGTGGACGTACCTCCCAGGCGCCGGAATGGCTAGGCGCCCTGGGCTACCCCCCGCCGGCGGAGACGACGGTCGACGCCTTCCTCGGCTACGCCAGCCGCGCCTACGCGATCCCGCCCGGCTTCGTGGCCGACTGGCGGGGGGTGTACCTGCAGGCCAAGCCACCGGCAACCGCCCGGGCGGGGGTGCTGCTACCGGTGGAGGGGGGCCGCTGGTTGGTGGGCCTGGTCGGCGCCGGGCAGGACTACCCGCCTACCGATGAGGCGGGGTTCCTCGCGTTTGCCCGCAGCCTGCGTAGTCCGATCCTTGCCGAGGCGATCCAGATGGCAGAGCCGCTGTCCCCCGTCCACGGCAACCGGCAGACGGCCAATCGGCGGCGGCACTACGAGCGGTTGGCGCGCCGGCCCGAAGGGTTCGTGGTCGTGGGCGACGCCGCCTGCACCTTCAACCCCGTCTATGGCCAGGGCATGACCGTGGCGGCGCTGGCCGCACGTGCGCTCGACCAGGGCCTGCGCCAGCAGCGTCGCCGGCGGCCGGACGGCGACCTCACCGGATTTGCTGGGCGCATGCAGCGGCGGGTGGCGACGGGCAGCGCGACGGCCTGGTTGATGGCAACGGGCGAGGACCTGCGCTACCCGGAGACGTCCGGGGCACGGCCGGGGCTGCCCACCCGCCTCCTGCAGCGCTACGCGGACGGGGTGCTGCGCGCGGCGATGGAGGACCAGCGCGCAAATGCGGCCTTTCTCGACGTGCTGAACCTGCTTGCCCCGCCGGTGGCGCTGTTCCGGCCGGGGGTGCTCGCTTCCGTCCTGTGGACCGTGACCCGGGACCGGGGCCGGGTGGCCGACGAACCCGGGCCGCCTCCCCTGTTACGGGGCCTCAGGTCGGAGCAGGAGATCCCGTAGGCTTGGACGCCGCCGGCTGGCCAGCCGATGCCGAGGAGAACCAGCACCCCACCGCCGGCGGAGCAGGCCGACAAAGACAACTACTTCGTGCAGCACCTGGGGTCGCCGAGCGGGCGCACCGGCACGGACCGCCACGACTTCTACGCGCCGGTGGACCTCGGCCCGGTGCTCGTCGTCGACCACAGCGCGCTGGTGGTGAGCCGCTTCGCGGCGGCGACCGAGATCGCGGGGGAGTGGGCGCCGCCCCCGGCCCCCAGTCTGCCCGGTCAGCCCTACTGATCGAGAGGCGGGGGAGGCGAGGCGTGCTGCGCGCGCCAGAAGCACCGTGGCGGGCGCGAACGGGACTGACCCCACCGGTTGATCCAACACTGGCCAGTTTCCGTGTACCCGCCCCGCAAACTACGGGACATTCCAGCTAGCTCGCACCGGACCTTCATCGAGACAGCCGATGGGTACGAGTCACCGAAGCACGGTAGCTGCTCCATGCACGGGTGAGGGTTAATCGGTGATGGTTGTCCTCCCGACGTCTTGGGAAGGCGTATGGCCCCCTTTGTGCATGCCCGAGGGCGCTAGGGTGGCGAATGCCCGAGTGATCGGGCCGGCGTGATGGCCGCGCTCCTCGGTCTCC
>JALYMD010000249.1 GCA_030773875.1 Chloroflexota bacterium
CTTGAAGCCACCGCCGCTGAGTCATCCCCAAAGATCCACTCCGCCGCCAACCAGGATCGGTAGGGGCGACGCATGCCTCGCCCGCCTCCCTCCCACTGACCGCGGCAATCGCGGTAGCCCCTTGACGCAAAGCGGACCTCTCCCCTATCGCCCCCCAGCGCCCGCGATCACCTCCCGCAGGAAGGCCACCAAGCGGTCAACGTGGTGGTCGTAGGTGAAGACCTCCCGCTGCCGCCACACGTTCTCCCGCAGCCGCCGCATCCGCCCGCGGTCCCGAATCTGGCTCCCCAATTCCTCCATCGAATCGAAAAACAATCCGATCTCCAGGTCGCGGACCAGCGTCTGCGTCGCCACGGTAGCGCCCCGGTTCTCACGCTGCAGCAGCGGCACCCCCGCCACCGCCAGGGTCGCGATCCGCGCCGGGAAGTTCAAATCGTCCCAGTTTGCCCGCCGCAGATCCCCCCCGTTCTCACTCCGCACAAAGTGCAGCCACCCGGCGTCGTACTGGGAAAATTCCCGGACCCAATGCTCCTGGTCCACCTGGGGATGCAAGTGAAGGTGGTTCGGCGCCAGCCCCATCGCCTTCTCGATCCACGCCTTCCACTGCCCCTGCGTGAAATCGCCGTAGAAGTGGAGGTGAACCCCCGCGGCCGCCAGTTCCCCCACCGTGTGCGCGTGGAGCCCAATCGGCCGTCCCGGCACGACCGTGTGCCGCTCGCCGTCCGTGTCGGACAGGAGTGGCGACCGCGGCTGCTCGAACCAATCCCGCTTCGGCAGATCCCCGTCGAGCACCAGCGACCTCCCGTTCGCCGCCAGTCCGGGCACCACCGTATCGAACCAGTCCCGCATCTCCGGGCTGGAGTAGATCTGCCCGTCGGAGCACGCCTGCAACTCCACCAGCTGCCGCCACGTGCCCTTCTCCAGGCAGATGAATGGCCCCTCCTTGAAGTGCCAGACGAACGGCACCCCCGGGTTGCCGCGCAGCACCTCGTGCGCGAAGGGGACCGCCTGCCAGTTCAGTTGGGCGTAGATGACATCCGGCTTCAACCGCCGGACGGCTTCCCGCCACCCCTCCCGGGGCAGATCTTGCACGTGCCCGAAGGGCAGCGGACCGACCGCGTTGTACCAGTACGGGTCGCGCATCCAGAGGCCGTGCAACTCGTGCCCCCGCTCCTCCAGCGCCAGCACCCGGTCGGCGTTGTACGCCAACTCCCCGACCAGCAGGATCGTCAGGCCGTCCGGAGCCTTCGGCGTGTCCGGCCGCTCCCGGAACCTCCGGTACCGCTCCACCTCGTCAATCCGGTTCCCGACGGTGGTCTGCATCCGAATCGGCGTCTCCACCCCGTACCGCACCCGGTACGGGTTGATGCCTCCCTCCGGCTCCCGCAGGATCTTGTGCCGCTGCCCCGGGTGGTCCACCCACTCGCAGCTCACCCGGCCCGTCCCGACGAACGCCCCGTGCGGGCGCAGCCTCGCCCAAAACATCCGCTCCAGATCGTCGGTCACCAACTCGTCCCGCTCCAGCCACTGCTCCTTCGTCCACCGGTGGACCACCTGGACCAACTGGAGCGGTTCCCCCTCGATCTGACCCGACGCCTCGCGGTTGTAGTGGTGGCGCGCGCCAGCGTAGGCGAGCATCGCCCCCGATTCATGCTCCAGGAGATCCACGAGCGTCGCCAAATGGTCCGCGTAGTAGACGTCGTCCGACGGCAGGTAGGCGATCAGCGGCGCCCCGGCCAGGGTCAGTGCCCGATTCAGCGCCGCCCCGAGCCCGCGATTCTGGTCCCAACGCTCGTACCGGATTCGCTCGTCGTCCCGATACGCCGCGATCAGGTCCCCCGTCTCGTCCGGGGATCCGTCGTCGACGACCACCAACTCCCAATCCGTCAGAGTCTGCGACCGCAAACTCTCGATCGCCCGCCGCACAAACGCCGCCTGCCCATAGGTCGGCATCAGCACCGAAACCCGCGGTCCGCGTTCGCCCGCCCTATCCGTTACCTGGCCAAGTCCTTCCAACGCTGCCGGTTCCCCCTCGACACCGAGCACCAGGAGATCGTTGCCACTTAACCCGGAATCGTCACCAGCGCGGCCGTCGTTAGCCGGCGCACGCCCCATGCGTCCCTTGAGCGCGGGGATCAATCCCCGCTCCGGGACGCGCCAGCGAGCATTCTTCACGAAAAATCCGCGCTAATCCCCCACCTCGGCCGTCACCGGCTCAACCACCGGACGCAGCAGCACCCGCTCTCCCGGACGCTCCCCCGCCTCCGCCCGCAGCCGCTCCCGCACCGCGACGCAGAGGCTGTGGGCGATCACAAGGTGCGCGTCCTCGACCAACTCGATCGGCCCTGCCGGCACCCGTACGGTGATGTCCGCCAGCGCCGCCAGCCGCCCTCCCGTCTCTCCGGTCAGGGCCACTGAGGTCGCGCGCATCTCCCGCGCGGTCTCCACCGCCGCCAGCACGTTCGGCGAGTTGCCGCTCGCGCTGATCGCGACGACCACATCTCCCGGCTGCACCAACGTCGCCAGCTGTTCCGCGAAGACGCGCTCGTAGCTTGCGTCGTTCGCCCACGCGGTCAGCAGCGGCACGTTGTCCGTCAAGGCCACCACCCGGAAAGGCGCCACGCCTTCCGTCCGCGTGCCCTTGCCCAGGTCACACGCCAGGTGCGACGCCGTCGCGGCGCTGCCCCCGTTGCCGAGAGCGAAGATCGTCCGGCCGCGCGCCCTGCAATCCAGCAGCACCTCGGCCACCGCCGTCAACACCCCGAAGGGCATGAGGGTCGCCACGTCGGCCAGGTCCCGCCAGTACCCCTCGATGGCGTGGTGCAGCACGTTCGACCGCCGCTTGCCCCATCCGCTGCGTACCATCGCCATCTCCTCCTTCGTCACCGTGAGGTACTTGTGCGACCGCGACCCGCCACCGCAAGTGGTCGTGCCGGCGAGCCGCCACTGAGAACCTGCCCGCCCTCGACGTCAAAACCGAACGAGAGTTCCTGGAGCCCGAGCCGCGTCATCGCTGCCCGGACCTCCCCTTGCGCCGCGGGCGGGCAGTAGAGGAGGAGAAAACCTCCCCCTCCCGCGCCGGTGATCTTGCCGCCCAACGCCCCCGCCGCCCGTGCCGCCGCGTACCAGCCGTCGATCGCCCCCGACGACACCCGCCCCGAAAGCGCGCGCTTCCGCTGCCAGCCCTCGTCGAGGAGCACCCCGAAGCGGTCCAGATCACCGGCCTGCAGGGCGTCGCGCATTTGGAAGGCCAGTTCCTTGATCCGGTGCAGCCCCCCCACGACGGCCGGGTTGGCAAGCGTCTCCGCCCGCTGCTGCCCGAGGATCGCCGCCGAGTCCCGGGTCTGCCCGGTCGAGAAGAGCAGCAGCCGCTCGTCGAGCGCCGCGACGGTCCCCTGGTCGAGATCCAGCGGCGTCACCACCACTTCCCCGTCCCGGAACTCGATCGCGTTGATGCCCCCGAACGCGCTGGCGTACTGGTCCTGCTTGCCGATCGGCATGCCCAACCGCTCGATCTCCAACCAGCTTGCTAACTCTGCGGTGCCGGCCGCATCCATCTCCAGCCCGACGTACCCCGCCAGCGCTCGCACCAGGGCCACCGCCATCGCGCTCGAAGACCCGAGACCGCTCCCCGGCGCCACCTCCGCCGCGAGAAACAGCTCGACCCCGGACCCCGCGATCCCGTGCCGGCCAAACCACTCGACCGCCGCCTTCGGCAGCCGCAGCGGGTCCGCCACGCCCGGAATTTCCCCCCGACCGAATCGCTCCCACACCCGGTAGTCGGCCGAGTTGATCCCGATGCCGCCCTCCGCCGGCCGGCTCGCCACCGCATAGCTGTAACGGGCAATCGCGGCGCTGACGACGAACCCCCCGAACCGGCCATAGTAGGCCGCCAGGTCCGTCCCCCCCCCGCCGAAGCTGATCCGCACCGGCGCCCGTGCCACTACCGGCGACCCGTCACCCCTCAACCCCTACCC
>JALYMD010000250.1 GCA_030773875.1 Chloroflexota bacterium
GCCGGGCCCAGCCCGTAGCCGCAGGAGGAGCAGTGGCGGGCGGCGAGGGGATTGGGTGCGGCACAGGCGGTGCAGAACATGGACGGCCTCCGCTCGGATGCCGGGAGCCGTATCCTAGCATGAGGTCGGCAGCGCAACCGGTCACGGATTGTTGGCCTTGACCCACAGAGTCGTCCGGCGAGCCTGCGCCAAAGAGCCTTCGTTGATGAGGATTGGGTCTTTCCCGTGAGGTGACCTGCCGGGTGAGGGTGGAGTTCAATGGCGCGCGGAGGCGAAAGGGGAGAGCGTCCGCTGCGAGGCTCAGCCTATGATCGGCTTTCGGTGGGGGAGCGGGAGCGCTTGCTTGGGTGCGGCCTGGTGCTGGCCGTGGTGGCAGCACCATTCCTCGCCCTGCTCTACGACCTCGACGCCGGCCTTGCGGTGACATCCCTCGCTCTCGGCGCCACCGCAGTCCTCACCGCCCAGGCCGCCCGCTCGGGAGCCGGCGGTCCGGCGGTCCGCCCCCGCCTCCTCACCGCCGCCTCCCTGAACGCCCTGCTCGCGCTGGTCTGTCTGGTGTTCCTGGTCGTCAGACTATAGATCTAGTTGCTGTGATCAGACTCTCAGAATAAGTGGACCGAAGAATGGGGGCAGGTCACCAGTATCTACCCGGTTCCTTGAGTCCTGGCTTCGACTAACAATGATGCTTGGCCCAGAAGAACGCACGGGAAGGTATTTCGAGTATTTACTGGAACGAATGCTCCTCAACGGATATCCCTATGGGGTAGACTCCCAAAAGGCTGCTCGTCGTTTGGTCAACATGCTGGATATGATGGACGACTCTCAGCTCAACGAACAGATGAATTCGAAGGGATTCAGAATGATAAAGGAACGACTAGAGGACATAGTGCGGGGCTCAAAAATGGTTGTGGCTGAGGAAAGGGGAAGCATCGAGCGCACCGCTGACTAGCTGCTTTCACTGCCATCTCGAAGGCAGCGGGCTCAACGGACGGGCGGGCTCGACAAGGTGACCCATCACTTCTCAGAAAGCCGTCCTGTGCCTTCAACTCGAGGCTTTTTCCCTTGTCGGTGCTCCTCAAGCGGCTTGCGGGAGTTCCGGTGACCTACCCCCCGAAAACTGGTACACGGACAATTAGAGTCTCCGCGAGGCTAAGAGACTGTCCTACAGGGTCACCAGGTGACCTCACTGCTAGAAAGGCAAAAGCGGTCCCCGGTGGCGAGATAAACAGAATACGACCCCTACCTGTAGAGTCTGCCCTTAAGCGCTCCTTCCCCACACGCGGAGACCCCATACCGCTACACCCGCACGGCCGGTGCCGCCTTCGCCGTCCGGCGTTTCTGCATCCAGATGCCGTGGTGGCCCCGGCCGTAGTAGTCGCGGGCGAAGCCGACCCGGTGGTAGCCCTCCGCCTCGTACAGGGCCCGCGCACCGGCGTTCTCCTCCTCCACCATCAGGAGCACGTCCCCCTTGGGCAGGGCCGCTTCCAGCGCTCGCAGCAGCGCCCGCCCGACCCCTTGCCGGCGCGCGTCCGGGTCCACCGCCAGGTTGATCACCCGGCTGTTGCCGTTGTCCCGATCCCCGATCGCGCAGCCGACCACTCGCCCGTCCAAGCGGGCGACCAGGAAGCGGACGTGTGGCAGCAGCCAGAGGGCGACCACGGTGCCCAGCCCGTAGGCGAGCCGTGGGCGGAATGCGCGCTGCTGTAGCCGGGCCAGGGCGAAGAGCTCGCCCGCGCGGACCGGGCCGATGGCCAGCGGCGCATGTCCCATTCCCGCCGCCACTGGTGGGCGAGCGGCAGGGCTGGCAGCGAGGCCGGCCAAGTCCCGGTCGTCGGTCATGGGCGATCCCTGGGGAGTGGGCACCGATGCGGCCGCGACCTCCGGCATCGAGTTGCCCGCCTCCGAGTGGCGGCGCGAGGGGCGCGGCAAGCTCCATGGTACCGCAGCCCGCCGCTTGCGATAGCCGTCACGACTCGATCGGCCGCCTCCTGTCAGCGATCGAGCGGCTCGGTCGTCGGCCGCGAGGTGGCAGCTCCCGTCGCAGATCCGCTCGGGAGCAGACGGACCTGGGTATAGAGCCCGGAGCCCGCCAGGCCGTAGACAACGCCCGCGACCAGCCAGCGCGCCACCGCTCCCGCCACGGACTCGCCCTGCGCGAGATCCCCGAGCGCCACGAGCACCGCCGCGATGCCGATCGCCGCCAGCCCCGCGTAGCGCGGCGGCAGCCCGGCCCGCTTGGCCCCTTCCACCACCGCCGGCACCAGCGCCACCACCGGCACGCCGTAGAGCAGATCATGGTTGTCCACGCGCGCCTCCGTGACTCGCTACACCTCCACCAGCGTCAAGGCCAGGATCGAATCACCCCATCGCCCGCCGTCCGCCGGTTTTGGCACCTCCTCGGTGATGCCGACGATACGAACCGTGACAGTCTCGCCGGTGACGTCAGCATCCAGGTCTTGAAAGGCAAGCGTCGATCCGACCCGCCAGGCGCTCCACAGGTCGGCGGCGAGTTCGCGTCCACTCCGGCTGGTGACGCTGCCATCGCGCTGCACCGCAGCGTCCCAAGCGTGGATCTTGAACGTCCACCGCCGCCGACGGGCCGGGCTGTCCAGCAACTCGTACTTCGCCCAAAGCCCCGTCAGCACCGGCGCCCAGTCCGCGACGGAGCCGTAGGTCAGGCGGAGTTGGAGAAATCGTGAGACCGCTCCGCTGCCTCCCAGCGCGGCCTCCAGCTCCAGCGTGCGTTGGGTCGGGTCGCTCACCGACACGCTGGCTGCTGTCGCGAAGGTCTTCCCTCCGTCGACCGAGTAGGCCAGGGTAAGGGTGACGGTGTCCGTGCTGGCGGCGTTGCCGCGCTGCTCGGGCACGGCGAAGGTGGCCCCCACCTTCCGCCAGGCCTTCGGCTTGTCGCGCTCGCCACAGTCCAGAAGGCTGGTCCGGTAGGCGCCGGAGGCCGCGTAGGTGTGGAACGGAGCGGAGCGCCAGACCAGGCGGTAGAGGTCGTAGGTCACAGCGGTCGAGCCGTCACGAAAGAGGACCAGATCCCATTCGCCCGCGCCGCCGGTCGCCATCGGCCACACCCGCGTGCTGCCCGTGCCGAGGGCCGCCCGATGGATTCGCCACCAGCCCGAGCCGTCGAACGCCCATGTTTCGGTGTCGCTGAGGCGAGTGGTGATCGAGACGACGAGCATGCCGCCCGTGACGGTTGCCCCGTAGCAGTTCTTGCCTTCCACGCCCGTCGCTCGCCAGCCGGCCCGGTCACCGTCGGCGGTGTACTCCACCACCTGATTGTTGAGCCAGGTGTAGAGCTTGCCGCCGAACCCGAGCAG
>JALYMD010000251.1 GCA_030773875.1 Chloroflexota bacterium
AGATCGTGTCCTCCACCGAGGGCTCCCCGACAAAGACCGGCTGGAAGCGCCGCTCCAGCGCCGCGTCCTTCTCGATGTGCTTGCGGTACTCGTCCAGCGTCGTCGCGCCGATGGCGTGCAGCTCACCGCGAGCCAGCATCGGCTTGAGCATGTTGGAGGCGTCCATCGACCCTTCCGCGGCGCCCGCACCGACGACGGTGTGCAGCTCGTCGATGAAGAGGATGATCTGCCCCTCGGACTCCTGGACCTCCTTCAGGACCGCCTTCAAGCGCTCCTCGAACTCGCCTCGGAACTTGGCCCCGGCGATGAGTGCGCCGAGGTCAAGAGCGACGATCTTCTTGTCCTTCAGCCCCTCGGGCACGTCGCCCCGGACGATCCGCTGCGCCAGGCCCTCCGCGATGGCGGTTTTGCCGACACCAGGCTCGCCGATAAGGACCGGGTTGTTCTTAGTGCGGCGGGACAAAACCTGGATCACACGCCGAATCTCGTCGTCGCGGCCGATCACGGGGTCAAGCTTGCCCTGGCGGGCGTACTCCGTGAGGTCCCGCCCGTACTTCTCCAGGGCTTGATACGTGCCCTCCGGGTTGGGATCCGTCACCCGCTGATTGCCACGGATCTCCTGAACGGCCTTCAGCGCACTGTCGCGCCTCACGCCGTGGCGTGCGAGGAGTCTTGCCGCCGGCGAGCTTTCCTGCTCGATGATCCCAAGCAGAAGATGCTCCGTGCTGACGTACTCGTCACCAAACTGGCGCGCCAGATCCTCCGCCTTGCGGATCGCATGCTGGACACCGCTGCCCACGCGCGGCTCGGCGCTGAATTGCAGCTTGGGCCCACGCTCCAACTCCGCCGTCGCCTCCCGGCGAACGACGGCCGGGTCAACGTCCAGCTTGAGCAGCACCTGCGGCACGACGCCATCCTGCTGCTCCAACAAGCCAACCAGCAACGCCTCAGTCTCAAGCTGGGATAGCCGCCGGTTCTCGGTTTCGCGCTGGGCGGCGACGATCGCCTCCTGCGCCTTCTCGGTGAATCGCTGTTGAGTCGCCATACAGTCCTACTCCCTCACCCACGCGATAGGCGCGGTCAAACAACCGGGCTCGCCCGTGCCTAAAGGCACGCTGCTGCCCACATCACGTTCATCTTTCATGGCCGAATCGGTCAGTCCTGGCCCTGGACTCGCGCCTCTTCCCGCAGCATTCGCAGCTCAGCCTGGTCGATGTATCCAAGCATCGCCAGCGTGGTATCCAACTCCCGCCGGAGTTGATCCGCTCGCTTGGCCTCAGCCGCATCGGCGCGGCCATTCGCTCCAGAATCTGCGAGGCGAGAGCGTAGATCGCGCAGCCGCGCGGTCAGATCCAGCGCGAGCTGCACCCCCGCCAAGTTCAACCCTCGCTCTTCCACCAGATACTTCACCTGGCGGAGCCGTTCGATGTCCCGGTCGGAGTAGAGACGCAGGTTGCCGGTCGTCCGGGACGGCGCAATCAGACCCTCTCGTTCATACTTCCGCAGCGTCTGCGGGTGCATCTCCACGAGACGCGCCGCAACGCTGATCACGAACAATGGCTCACTGTACCGTGGCGTCATCCCGTCCCACCCTCCGTATCAACACGACAAGGATAAATGTTGATACGGATTGTGTCAAGATAGATTCATGGTAGTGTATCGGCAAAGCCATCCCCAATGGGGATGGCTATAGACCGCCCGCAGAGAGGAGAGATCGTGCTCGTCTACGCCCATCGGGGATCTTCGGGAACCGATCCCGAGAACACTCTTCGCGCTTTTGAGCGGGCCATCGCGGACGGCGCGGACGGGGTCGAGTTTGACGTCCAGGCCACCGCGGACGGCGTCCCGGTGGTGATTCATGATCGCAGCCTGACCCGAACAACCAACGGGCGTGGTCTGGTGAGTGAACTGACGCTGGAGCAGGTGCAGGCCTTCGACGCGGGTGCAGGCCAATCAGTGCCTACGCTCGTTGAAGTCCTCGACCTGGTCGCCTGCCGCCTCCCATTGGACATCGAAATCAAACAGCCGGGAATCGAACAGTTGGTCTTAGATACGCTCGCGAGATACCCAGGCGCCAAATGGGCAATCGGTTCGTTCAAGTGGGAGATTTTGCGGGAGATCCGAGCCCGTGCCCCGGGTGCCGAGCTGTGGCCAATTGCCGACCTGCCCACGGAAGAAGTCTTCGCCAACGCCCGAGACCTTGAGGCAACGGCAATCTCCTTACGTGGGGATGCGGTGACCCCGGAGATCGCCAAGCGGTTCTTCTCTGAGGATCTTGACCTCGTGGTCTGGACAGTCAACCGGGTCGAGGACGCACGGCTGGCCCGCTACCTCGGCGCCTCAGCCGTCTGCACCGACGTACCGGGGGAGATCATCCGCGGTCTCGCTACCGAGGAGACGTCGTAACAGTGGGCGCGGAATACCAGGGGAACTTAACAGCAACGTGCTTCCCGTCACGGAAACTGGTCCTCACGTAGGAGTCCAGCCGATCCAAAGCAGTGCGACCTGAGGCTGAGGGAGCACGAGAGGGGCGGCGCAACTCGGGCCGCCCCTCCTACGCCGGACTCCTGGCTCGGACTAATTCGTCCCGGTACTCAGGGCGCGCTGCAGCACGCGTCTCGTGATTACCGTGACGAGGTGGCGGCGGTACTCCTCGGAGGCATAGAGATCGCCGTTGATCTCCAACCCCTCGGCCACCCCCTGAGCCGCCTGCATGATCCGCTCGTCGTTCAGCGGCTGACCGACGAGAGCATCTTCCGCACTGCTCAACCGAGTCGCCTTGGACGTGCATCCAGTGACGGCGAGCCGCGCCGACTGGCAGACGTTCCCGTCACCTAATTGCAGGACGGCGGCAACCCCGACGATGGCGTACCCCGAAGCTGGGTGCTCCTGCTTCTCATACGCCATCGCGGTGCCGCCGTTCACTGGAATCCGTATCTGGGTAATCACTTCGTCAGGCTGCAGCGACGTGGTCAACAGGTCGACGAACAGGTCGTCGGCACTGATGGTCCGTTTGCCACCGCTCCCAACAGCCGTAACCTCGCCTCCGAGGGCGAGAAAGACCGCAGTCAGGTCGGCCGCTGGATCGGAGTGTGCCAGCGAGCCGCCCAGCGTCCCTCGCGCCCGAACCTGGGGATCCCCGACGGTACCGGCCGCCTCCGCAAGCATCGGCACCCGTTGCCGTACCTCCTCGGAGTCCTGGATCTCCTCGTAGGTCGTCATCGCGCCGAGGGTGACCCCGCCGTTGACTCGGATCCCACGCAGTTCTTGGATGCGACCGAGGTCAACCAGCGCCCCTGGAGCGGCGAGTCGCAGCTTCATCGCGGGTAACAGCGAGTGGCCGCCAGCCAAGATCTTGGCATCGGGGTTGGCGTCCAACAGTCCAACCGCCTCCGCAATGGAACTTGGACGGTAGTAGTCGAACTGGCTCGGAAACACCTTTTTCCTCCACATGTGTCGCGATGGACCGTCCGGTCCCTGTGGGGCACGTTGCATCGCGCCCGATCGCTACTCGGCTACGCCTGCGCCGTCCGCATTGCTCGCCACAGCTTCTCCGGCGTCAGTGGCATGTCCAGATGCCGGATCCCGAAGTGGGAGACGGCGTCGATCACCGCATTGGCGACGGCAGGGGTGGAGGCGATGGTGCCGGCCTCGCCAGCCCCCTTGACTCCCATCGGGTTGGTCGGGGACGGGGTCACGGTTCGCTCCAGCTCGTAGATCGGCACCATGGTCGCCTTGGGGATCGCGTAGTCGTTCATCGTACCGGTGATCAGTTTCCCGTCGTCGCTGTAGACGGCGCCTTCGTAGAGCGCCTGAGCCAGGCCCTGGGCGATGCCTCCGTGGATCTGGCCGTCAACGATCAGGGGGTTAATGACGTTGCCCACGTCGTCGACCGCCACGTACCGCTTCAGCTCGACCTGTCCCGTGTCCTGATCCACCTCCACCACACAGACGTGGGTGCCAAACGGAAACCTACAGTTGGGCGGGTCGTAGTAGGTGGTCTCGTCCAGATACGGTTCCATGCCCTCGGGCAGGTCATACGCGACCGACGCCTGGAGAGCGATTTCGCCAATCGTCTTGGCCGCGTCCGGCGAGCCCTTCACGTAGGCGCGGCCGTTCTCCCAAACGATGTCCTCCTCCGCCGCCTCAAGCATGTGGGCAGCCAGCTTCTTCGCCTTCTCGCGCACCTTCGCGACACTCTTGAAGATCGCCGTCCCACCGACGGATGCGGAGCGGCTCCCGTAGGTTCCGAATCCAAACGGAGTGCCCTGCGTGTCGGAATGCCGAATCTCGATGTCCTCGTACGGTACCCCCAACTCGTCTGCCACCAGCTGGGCGAAGCTCGTTTCGTGACCCTGACCGTGCGGCAGTGTTCCCGTTGTGACGACCACTTTGCCGGTCAGGTGAACCCGGACGTTCGCGCTCTCCCAGAGACCGGCTCCCCAGCCCTCACCCGGAAGGCCAATCCACTTGGAGGGGGCAACCCCGCAGACCTCGACGTAGGAGGACAATCCGACGCCGATCAACCGGTTCTCACCCACGTTCCGGCGCCGTGCCTGCTCCTGTTTGAGATCCTCGTAACCGACGATCTCCAGTGCCCGGTTGAGCGCAGGTTCGTAGTCGCCGCTGTCGTAGGGCAGCATCCCGATTCCAGTGTCAAACGGGAAGTCATCGGGCTGGATGAAGTTGCGCCGCCGCACGTCCGCCGGATCGACGCCCGTCGCATCGGCGACCAGATCGCAGACGCGCTCGATCAGATACGCCGCCTCGGGTCGCCCCGCTCCCCGGTAGGCATCGACCATCGAGGTGTTGGTATAGACACCCGTGACGTCGACATGGATGTTGGGAATCTTGTAGCAGCCGGCAACCATCCTGCCGTAGAGCGTGGTCGGGATACGCGGGGCGATGGTCGAAAGGTATCCGCCCAAATTGGCGTAGGTCTTCACCTTCAACGCCGTGATGTGCCCGTCCTCGGTCGCGCCGATCTGGACGTCCGTCACGTGATCTCGTCCGTGGGTCGTAGACAGGTAGTTCTCCGAGCGGTCCTCCACGAACTTGACAGGGCGCCCGCCGAGCTTCTCCGGGAGGGCGAGCGTCAAGGGCATGTCGTAGTAGAGGAAAATTTTCGCGCCGAACCCTCCTCCGACATCCGGGGCGATCACCCGAAGCTTGTTTTCTGGGATGCCCATCACGAAGGCGGTGATCAACAGCCGCATTACGTGGGGCGCCTGGGACGTCGCCCAGAGCGTGTAATCTCCGGTGCCAGGGTCGTACCGCCCGATCGATCCCCGCGTCTCCATCGGGGTGGGGATCAGCCGCTGGTTGACGATGTGCTGGTCAAGCCGCACGGGTGACGCGGCCAGCACAGCATCCACCTCGGAGGCATCCTTGCCGCACGTCCACTGGAGCACGACGTTGTTCGGCGCGTACTCGTGGAGCTGGGGAGCCCCTTCCTCGGTGGCCCTCTTCGCGTCGACGACGACAGGGAGTTCCTCGTAGTCGACGGCCATGGCTTCCACGGCGTCCGCCGCTTGGTAGGGCGTCTCCGCGACGACCACGGCGACTGGATCGCCGACGTGGTGCACCTCATCGACGGCTAGCACGCGCGGCGTGTTGACGTTGTTCTGCACCTTGCCTGCCTGCCAGGCGCACGGCAGCGGATTGAGATCCAGGAAATCCTGCCCGGTGTAGACCGCAATCACGCCGGGCATAGCCGTAGCACGGCTCGTGTCGATGGACCGGATCCGGGCATGGCCAACTGGGGAACGGAGGACACCCGTGTGGGTCATTCCCGGCAGCTTGACGTCGTCCAGAAATCCGGCCGCGCCGGTGATGAGACGGGGGTCCTCGCGCCGCTTGAGCGGCTGACCGACCAGCTTTCGCGGGGCATCCAGGGTAGCGCTCACGGGTACCCTCCTACGCCAGACATCATTCGTCGAACCACGGCTCTGCAGCGGCAGATAGGCAGGGCAAGTACGCCCGCGCCGCGAAGAACCTCTCCCGAGCCTCCACGTTCCGTCGTCTGGCTACGTTGCCGGATCGTCGCTCTCGCCGGCTACCTGCCCGCCCCACTCCTGGACGGTCTGGGGATCGTGGGACGGCTCGCCCGTCGGCGGGAGCTGATCGCCGCTCACCTCCATCGGCAACGGGGCGTCCGCGGCCTGGGCACCGTTCATCTGACCGGCCGCGTACTGCACCGCCTTGACGATGTTCTGGTAGCCGGTGCACCGGCAGAGGTTGCCCTCCAGCGCGTGGCGAATCTCGTCCTCGCTCGGGTTCGGGTTTCGCTTGAGCAGACCCACGGTGGCCATGATCATCCCGGGGGTGCAGAAGCCGCACTGGAGGCCGTGCATCTCCCAGAAGCCCTGCTGGACCGGGTGATAGGTGTCGCCGTCAGCAAGCCCCTCGATGGTCGTCACCTCGGCGTCGTCCGCCTGGACCGCCAGCACCGTGCAGCTCTTGATCGCCTTGCCGTTCAACTCCACCACGCAGGCGCCGCACTGGCTGGTGTCGCATCCGACGTGCGTCCCGGTCAGCCCCAGGTGATCGCGCAGGTAATGAACGAGAAGCAGTCGCGGCTCCACCTCCCCTTTGCGGGCGGTCCCGTTGACCTTGAGCTGGATGGCCACCTTTGGCGGGGCCACCGTCATCACGTCCACCATCGTCAGCATCGCTCCTTTCGTTCGCACGGGTCTCTGCCGCCCTATTCACCTTCGCCCGCTCATCCAGATCCGGCTTCTTCCACTCAGGCCACCGGCGAAGCGCTAGGGCCGGATTCCAGACGAGAGTTCCGGCACCTCTCCAGGACAGGGATGACGCGCTATAGGCGCCCTGCGGAGAGCCGCGGCAGTATATCCTCGGGTCCAGATGTTGTCTTTTGGGACCACGCTGCGGTTCAGGAGCCACGTTACTCAAGCTACCTGACTCCTTCGGAACCACCACGTTCTACCCCGGCGTCCTCGAGCGGTCGGAGGAGGAGACTGGTGAGAGCGGATCCCTGGCCAGGTGACGAGGCTCACAGAACTCAGCCAGCACAGCCATCAGTCAGAGAAGCCTGTTGGGACGCACCAGGCGCGCTGCACACGGCTGAACCATGCTTCTAGGGCTGCTATACTTTAGGAAGTGTGAAGGATTGGCCGACGATGGGGACGGTCGATTCCCGAAAATGTGTGGCTCGACCTTTGCGGAGCATGGATTGCCTTCCCCAGCGAAAACCTCCCCCGGTCGGTCCCCGCCGCCTGGCATCAAGCGCACTCCCACTCGCTATCCGAACGATGCACTGCCTGCCCCAAACCCACGCCCCGTCGTGCCGCCGACGCCCGCTCGGTCGTCGGTGGACACGATGCGGCCGGGCATGTTCTCGGCGCTGGTCCGGTACCCAACGTATCGACGGCTCTGGTTCGGATCCCAGGCGGCCTCGCTTGGTCAGTGGATGCAACAGGTAGGCTTGGGATGGCTGGCCTACTCGCTAACAGACTCGGAGTTCGTGCTCGGACTGGTCGGCCTGATGGCCGGTCTCCCGTTCCTCGTTGTCTCAATCCCCGGCGGTTTGCTGATCGACCGCGTTGACCGCCGCCGCCTCATGCTGGGCTGTCAGGCGGCTGCTGCGCTCCTCGCCGTGGTTGTCGCTGCAGACGTCATCGGTGGTTGGGTGCGTCCCTGGCACCTGCTCGCCGCCGCGTTCCTCAACGGCTCGCTTCAAGCCCTCCTTAATCCCACCCAACAGTCACTGGTTCCCAGCCTCGTGGATCGGGCTGACCTCACCAATGCGATCGGGCTGAACAGCGCGGGACAAAACATGACCCGTGTGGTCGGCCCGTCGATCGCCGGTGGGATGATCGGGATCTTCGGCGTCGGCTCCGCCTTCCTGCTGCAGGCCGCGGCGCTCTGCGGCGCGCTCATCCTTGTATCGGGAATCACCGTGCCTGCGCGAAAACCGGGCCAGACTGTTCCAGGTCCACGCAGCGTTTTCGACGGCATCCGCTTGATCGCACGACGGCCGGATCTACGCGGCCTGTTCCTGCTCGCCTGCGTGCCGACGTTCTTCGTCTTTCCC
>JALYMD010000252.1 GCA_030773875.1 Chloroflexota bacterium
TGGTCATCGCGCTGGAGAGCCGCGCCAACCTCAGCGGTCGCCGGCTCACGCGCGAGCACGTCGCCCAAACTGCGCAGGTCGCGCAGGGATGGGTAGTCCCGGTAGAGATCGACCGGGACGACCTCATACTGCCGATCAACGCCGGTGAGCCCCGGTGCCAAATCCTTTGGCAGCGCATCGTCCCAATACTCAAAACTCAGCGTGCTGCCGCTTGGCACCTGCGCGTAGATCCAGCGAGATGCTTCGATCCGTGGGTTCTCGCCCGCGTAGACGGAGACAAACGACGCCGTCCAAAGCGCCGCCCCGACGAGGACTGCCATGCCTAGTCCAGCCGCCACTCGACGACCCGCAAGTCGCTCCGCTAGCTGCCAAAGGCGATCAAGGGCGAACCCAGCGCTGATCGCGAGCACGGGTACCAGCGGAGCGAGATAGCGAAGAAACTTCGTCTCCGGCAGGGCGATCACGAGCCCATACCCAGCGAGCCAGGCGAGGACCAACGTCTCTCCCGCCCACGCACGGCGAAAGAACCGGAGGGCGAGCAACGGCACCCCGATGAGCGCTAGCAACCCTGCCACCGGCCCGAAGCCCCACCGAACGATCTGCTCGATCTGATAGACGATGGGGGTGGTGCCTATGTACTGGCGGGTGAATGGGACATCGAAAAGCCCGCGCACGATATCCGCCTGCTCCTCGAGGGACGCCCGGTAGACACTCGGACGGGCGAGCGCGTAGGGCTCGAAGAGAGCGAACGACGCGACCGCTGAGACAGCGGCGAGCGCCAGTCGCTCAGGAGCCGCGGCAAGAGCTTCCAAGGGCCGCGCACCCCAGCGCATTCGCCGCCATACGTCGAAGCCGGCAGCCACGACAAGGAGGCCGGCCAGGGTGAAGACACTACCCTTCGTTGCCATCGCCAGCCCAAACGCCGCGCCAGCCGCAGCGAACCAACGACGGGAGCCTGTCTCTCCTGCCCGCACCGACCAGAGGAGGCAGAGAGCAACGAAGAAGGTCAGCCAACTATCGGTAGTGAAGAAGTGCGCGAGCTGGATGGTCATCGGCGCCAGCGCCGCTACTGCAGCGGCAGCGAGGGCCGCGCGCCTGTTGAACGCCCGGGCCGCGAGGAGATAGACAATAAGCACCGTCGCCGTATCGAGGAGCGCCGAGATGCTGCGGCCGATGAGATAGACCCGCTCGTAGGCGTGCCAATCCTCCCCAGCGATGCGGGACACCGCTTCTGCCAAGCCGGCCGTCACGAAGAGGGGGAGCGCACCGTAGGCGAAGTTCCGGGGGAGGCCTGTTTCCGGATCGTTGGACCGGGGATTCAGCCCGCTGCGGCCTGGATCCGCCAATTCGTCCAGGTCGGGCGGCCACGCAAGGTGCAGACGGCCGATCATCACGTACTGGACAATAAAGCGCTCATCCGGGTGAAGGTAATGACCAGAGTCCCAGTTCAAGCCGTACAGGCGCAGTGCCAGCGCGGCGATCAGCACCGCCTGCAGGGCGAGAGTTGTGGGCTGGACGTGCGGCAGCCGGCGAAGGGGGGATCGTGCCATCATCACGGAGGGCATTTTAGCGGGGCCGCTGCGACGGGTCGAGGCAAACGGGGTCGTCCCAGCAGTCTGACGAGTGAAGGTCGAGGTGAGCGTGGAGACTGCACCGGAGCGAAGAGATCGAGACGCGCGCGACGGGGACCGAATCCGGGTGGTCTTCTTCGGCACTCCGGAGTTCGCCGTCCCGTCACTGGAGGCGCTGGCAACCGATCCGGCGTTCACGGTAGTGGCCGTCGTTACCCAGCCTGATCGCCCGTCAGGGCGGGGGCGACGGATGGAGGCGTCGGCCGTCAAACGGAGTGCCGCGGGGCTCGACCTCCCGCTCTATCAGCCGCCGACGCTTCGAGATGCGGCTTTCCGGCGTCCCCTGGAGGAGATGGACGCCGACCTCTTCGTCGTGGCTGCCTACGGACTGATCTTCGGTCCGAGGACGCTCGCCATCCCGCGAGTGGCTTGTGTCAACCTGCATGCGTCGCTCCTCCCGAACTACCGGGGGGCTAGCCCGATCAGCGCCGCCATCCTTGCCGGCGACGAGCGCACAGGCATGTCGTTGATGGTTATGGAGCCGGGCCTAGATACGGGACCGGTCATTGCGACCGTGGATGAGGAGATACGCGCAGACGATACGACGGCGACCCTGACAGCCCGGCTGGCAGCCCGAGCCGCCGCCCTCGCAACACGAGCGCTGCCACCCTTCGTACGAGGAGAGACGGTGGCTCTGCCGCAACCGAGCGGCGCGACCTTGACCCGGCCGTTGACGAAGGCTGACGGATGGCTGGACTGGCAGTTGCCGGCAGAGGATCTGGAGCGCCGCGTACGGGCGATGTGGCCTTGGCCGCGCGCCTGGACCACCACCGGCGCCGATCCGATTCAAATGCATCGGGCAACAGCGTTGCCCGGCCGTCGCGGCGACGTGCCGGGAACAGTTCGAGTCGACGACGGCACGCCCGTCGTCGCCTGCGGGCAGGGAGTGCTCCGCCTCGATGCGCTTCAAATGGCCGGAGGCCGGACCATCAGCGGGCCGGAGGCAGCCCGGGGCAGACGGCTGCGGGACGGGGATCTCCTAGGCACGAACCTGCCGCCGCTGCCGCCGCCACTCCTGCAAGAGGTTGACGCGTCTCGGTGACTCCTGGTAGGCGCACCACTTCTTCGCACAATTAGTGTTATCCGCAGTGCGCCGCTAACCCACGAGACGACCTTGGTGGTCTGACTTGCTTACGGAGCGGGAGCTCTGGTGTACCCTGGTTGACCGCACTCGTCCGCAGGTACGGTATCGAGTTCGTCGGGTAGGGCTGGCCCCGTCCTTCAGG
>JALYMD010000253.1 GCA_030773875.1 Chloroflexota bacterium
CCGAGGCCGAGCGCCGAGTGCAGACGGAGCGAGAGAAGCAGCGGCTGGTGTTTACGTCCCTGCTCGATGAGCTAGCCGAGGTTCAGCAGAGCGCTGACCGGGTGGCGCGACGGGTCAGCCAGGCGCTCGAGGAGGTCGAAGCTACCCCGTCCGGGAACGCACTGATCGGCGCGAATGGAGAACCGAGATCCATCGACCAGTCGGAAGCGACATCCGGCGATGGGGTGGAGCCGTTCATCGTCGCAGCACCTGCCGTGGCGGAGGAGCGTGATCCTGTTGCAAGCACGTCTGCCGACATTGCCGACGTCCATGAGGAGGAGGTCTCGGCGGCTGCGCTGACCATCGTCGAGGAGCGGGCGGCCACTGATACCAGAGGGGTGCTCGCGGCTGCCGGGTCGGCGCCTGGAGAGCCTGGAGGGAGGGAGGAACCGGGGACGTCCGTTGACCGCACTGACTCCGTGCAACCCGCTGCCGCGAGAAGTGAGACTACGACATCACCCAGTCGGGCGGTGGAAGACCCACGAAGAGGACCCACTACCGGGACAGCGGCACACGCAGAGCCCGGTTCGGGGGAGGGATTGCGTGTAGTCATGGTGCTGGTCCACGGCGTGCCGCGGGCGGCAGCGGCGCTGTCATTGCAGCGGCATCTCGCCGGGCTCGCCCACGTGGACGGAGTGGAGGCGCGCGAGTACGCCGAGGGGATCCTCCGGCTACAGGTCACGGCCAGAAGGCCGTTGGACTTGCAAGATTTGCGAACTTGGGACGGTGGTGCGGACCTGGAACCCGTCCACGTCCAGAGGGACGTGGTTGAGGTGAAGCTCCCGGGCGCCGAAACGTTCTAGTAGTTCGCCACGCCTCATTCGCCAAAATTCGTCCCTGGTAGGGGCGACGGACATGTCGGTCGGTTGCCGGCCATGAGGACCACGCATGCATCGCCCCTACCCGGCGGAAGACCGTTGATATGTCCGTAGCTCTCCTCGAAGAACCTCGCTGATAGGCACACCCCACCGGACCATTGCTGGGAACTGATAGTCGCCAGACAACCAGGCACACGCCATGATGACTGCGCGTCGCGACAGCGTCGCGCCGAGGTGGCGTCTTTCCGCATCCTTGGTTCAGCCCACCGCGCTATGACAGGCCTTGCGCCACCTGGCCAAGCGGAGCGATCGCTGTCAACCCGCGGTGAGATGCAGCGCCATCTGACGGCCCGGTCTCGGCTCCTGTCCCTCCCTGATCGGCAGCTCGGGATTGGAGACGGCGGAGCGCCGATGCCAGGACGGCCCGGGTCTGGTGGCTCAAACCCAACAACTCCGCCTGGGCACCGTCGGTGATACCCAGGTCGGTAAAGAGGGCCGCAAGCTCACCGTCGATAGCCCGGGCAGACTCTTCGTCCGCCCGGAGGGCACCGAGATCAGAGCCGAGGGCATCAGCGATCCGATCCAAGACATCGTAGGACGGGACCGTCAGACCCCGCTCGATCCGGCTTAGATGGGAGGGAGAGATCCCGGCCTGCATGGCGAGGACGTTGAGGGAAATACCTTGCTCCTGACGAAGCGCTTTGACGGTGGGGCCGACCCGCTGGCGCACCGGCGAGTTGGCCCTGGGCTGGATAGCACTGCGCATCGCTCACCTCTCCTGGCAACGCCGCGGAACACGTCGCTAGGCCGCACTCCCGGCACTCGCCGACAACGCCCGACAGACGCCCTGAACGGGAAAGGGCAATTAGATTGTAGCGGATCCCGTCATCATTTCGGCATTGTCCATTCGCCCCTCCGCTCAAGGTGCTGGAAGCCGACGGGTTCCTTCGCATCGGCACTGCATCTCTCCCCGCAGTTCTCCACCGAATGCCGTCCCTGAGCGAGGCATATGCGGTAGCCCGCGCACGCGAAGGGACCACCAAGATGGAGCTCCGGTTTGACGCGGCGGCAGCGGGATTGCTAACGTTGGTTGTTGACTTTGCGCCGGTCCCTGTGCCGGCTCGCCCACTTCGCCGGCGCTGAGGCCGGCTCTCCGGCCGCCGGGCCTCTTCATCCCTCCGGTTCGGGCAAGGGGACATGGCATGACCTCGGGTTCCAGCACCTCACCTACCAACCAGAGCCAGGCTCGCACCGGCACGCCGCTGTTAGATCGGGTCCAGTCCCCAGCCGACATCAAGCGACTGACTGTGCGGGAGTTGGAGCAGCTTGCCGCCGAGATCCGGGAGGAACTTGTCTGGGTTGTGACCCAGAACGGCGGTCATCTTGGATCCAACCTCGGCACTGTCGAGCTGACCCTGGCTTTGCACACCGTGTTCGATTCGCCCAAGGACAAACTGGTCTGGGACGTGGGGCACCAGGCCTACGTCCACAAGTTGCTCACCGGGCGCCGCGACCGTTTCTCCACAATTCGCCAGGAGGGAGGGCTTTCCGGCTTCCTTTCCCGGGAGGAGAGCGAGCACGACGCCTTCGGGGCGGGTCATGCCAGCACCAGCGTCTCTGCAGCCCTGGGGATGGCGGTTGCCGAGCAGATGCGGCCGGCAGACGAGCCGAGAGGCCGGGCGGTCGCCATCCTTGGTGACGCCGCCCTGACGGGCGGGA
This sequence comes from Chloroflexota bacterium, assembly GCA_030773875.1. Next base: position 2,577 of record JALYMD010000253.1, read on the forward strand.
TGGCCTTCGAGGCCCTGAACAACGCCGGCAATCTGGACGTTCCCCTGATCGTCGTCCTGAACGACAACGAGATGTCGATCGCGGCGAACGTCGGGGCGATCACCAAGTATCTGAACCGGGTCCGCACCGACCCGCGCTACGACCGAGCCCGGAACGAGTGGGAGCGCCTGGCGGCGCGGCTGCCGCAGGGCGAGTTCTTGATCGAGCTGGGCAACCGGATGCGGGACTCCTTGAAGGAGTTCGTCTACCACGCCATGATCTGGGAGGAGCTGGGCTTCACCTACATCGGTCCGGTGGACGGTCACAACCTGCGGGCGGTGATGGAGGCCCTGCGCCAGGCACGCAAGGTGAACGGCCCCACGTTCGTCCATGTGGTTACCGTCAAGGGCAAGGGCTACGCGGCGGCTGAGAAGGACGTGGAACGGTTGCACGGCGTTTCCGCCAAGCCGAAGGTAGTTGAGCCGCCGAAGGTGACCGGAAGCGTGGATGTCGTCGCACCGCCGACCCCGCCCAAGTACCAGGATGTCTTCGCCCGCACCGCGATCGAGTTGGCCAACGACGATCCCCGGGTGGTGGCGATCACCGCCGCGATGCCGACCGGGACCTCGTTGAACAAGTTTGCCGCCGTTCATCCGGATCGCTTCTATGATGTCGGGATCGCCGAGCAGCACGCGGTGACGTTTGCCGCCGGGCTCGCCACGGCCGGTTTGCGTCCGATCTGCGGGATCTATTCCACGTTCCTGCAGCGGGCCTACGACCAGATCGTGCACGATGTCTGCCTGCAACGGCTGCCGGTGGTCTTCGCGATGGACCGCGCGGGGTTCGCCGGCGACGACGGGCGCACCCACCACGGCATCTACGACCTCTCCTACCTCCGCTGCCTGCCCAACATGACGGTGATGGCTCCAAAGGACGAGAACGAACTGCGCCACATGCTCGCGACGGCGATCAAGCACGAGGATGGTCCGATCGCGGTGCGCTATCCGCGCGGGGCTGGGATTGGGGTGTCGACGGACGAACCGCTCCATGCCCTGCCGATCGGGCGGGCGGAAGTGCTGCGCGAGGGGGACGATGTCGCGATCCTCGCCCTCGGCTCGATGGTCCTCCCCGCCGAGCGCGCTGCCGACGCCCTGGCAGCGGAAGGGATCCAGGCCACGGTCGTCAACGCCCGCTTCGTCAAGCCGCTGGACGAGCGGCTGATTCTGGATTTGGCGCGGCGGTGTGGCACACTGGTGACAGTCGAGGAGAACGTCGCTCAGGGCGGCTTCGGGTCGGCAGTCCTCGAGACACTGGCGGCAGCCGGGGTGGCGGTGCCTGTGCAGGTACTCGGGGTGCCTGACGCCGTGTTCCAGCATGCGTCGCAGGCAAGGCTGCGCGAAAAGGCGGGGTTGAGCACCGCGGGCATCGCTAACGCG
>JALYMD010000254.1 GCA_030773875.1 Chloroflexota bacterium
CCCCAGCACCGCCCTCGCCATGTAGGCCGGCGCCGTCTCCGGCTTGGTCGCCACCTCTTCTTCCTTCCCCGTCGCCGCGGCCTGCGCCACCGCCGCGTCCGGCTCCTCGGCGCCCCCGTTCGATTCGGCCGCCCGCTGCTCGATCCGGCGCAGCGCCAGCCCGGCGGCGAAGACGGCCAGGAGCCCGTAGGAGTGAGCCAGCAACGCGACCCCGTAGGAGAGGGCAATCAGCCCCAACGCCAGGAAGTCGTCCAGCCCGACGGCCTCCTTGTGGTTGCGACGCAGGTAGAGGACCAGTTCGCCAATCAGGGTGCCGAGCACTCCCCCGATGACCAAACCGCCGATCACGCTCCAGACTACGTCCACCGTCACCCAGCGCCAGCCGCCGTCACCCAGATCGTGCAGGCCGAGCAGTCCGAGCCCGAGCATCACAAAGGGGAAGGCCGTGCCGTCGTTTAACCCCGCCTCGCCGGTTAGGGAGAAGCGCAGCCGGTCCTGATCTCCTGCTTCGGTAACCTGGACATCGGACGCCAGGACCGGATCGGTCGGAGCGAGGATCGCGCCGAGGAGAATCGCGGCTCCAGGCTCCAGACCGAGCCCGACAACCCCCGCCACGGCAATCAGCCCGACGGTGACGGTCATCGAGCCGAACGCCAGTCGCAACGGTAGTCTCCATCGGGCGTCCGTCCAGGCGACGCGGAGCTTAAGGCCGGCGGTGAACAGCGAGACGACGACGGCGACCTCGGTGAGGCGCTCTAGCAGCACCGCCCCGTCAAGCAGGTCGAGGTTGAAGAGCCCTGCCCCGCGCGGCCCCAGCGCGAAACCGACCGCAAGGTAGAGCAGCGAGGTGGTCAGCGGCAGCCGCCGCAGCACCGAGCCACCGAGCGCCATCAGGATCAGCAATGCTCCAGCGACGACATACCAGATCGTGAAAATCATCCTGCTGCCATCCCGCGTACCATCGGCGTGCCGGTTGACGGACGTGCCCTGGTCACCAGGCCCCTCCGCTCGCGCCGCACAACCCCCCCGCGGGGCGGCCGGGCTCGGCACGATCGCGCTCTGCTTCGCGGGGGGCGGCACGCACGACCTGTACCCCTTTCCCTGTGTCCAGCGCACCGAGGCTACGCTGGTCGTCATGGCGCCCCGGCACCGGGTCAACGGCGCTAACGTGCTAGGATTGCCGGTCGAAGGGGGCACCGCCGGATCGGCACATGCCCCGACGCCCCCGCCCGACGGAGGGCACGACTCCCGGCGGGACGTGGGCGATGTGACGAAGGCGCCGCGATGGCCCCGAACCGGCGACGCGGCTGGATCCCACCAGCCAGGAGGACCCCACCACATGACCAGTTCGCTCGCGACCGCGACCCCGCTCCCTAAGCCGGAAGGGCTGGAGGGCGTCGTTGCCGCGTCCACCGCGCTCAGCCACGTCTACGGCGAAGAGGGGCGCCTCGTCTACCGGGGCTACGATATCCACGAGTTGGCTGGCAAGGCCTCGTTTGAAGAGGTCGCCCACCTTCTCTGGGTCGGCCACTTGCCGAGCCGCACGGAACTGGACGAGCTGAACGCCAAGCTCGGGGCGAACCGGGAGCTGCCGGAGGCAGTTGTGGTTGCCCTGCGGGCAATGCCGGCAGACACAGCCCCGATGGATGCCCTCCGCACCGGTGTCTCCGCGCTTGGTGCCGCCCACCGGGAGCTGTTCGACGACACCCCGGATTTGGACGAGGCGATTGCCTTGGCGGCCAGGTTCCCGGCGATCCTGGCGGCGTTCTTCCGCCTTCGGCAGGGGCGGGAGCCGATTGCGCCTCGCGCGGACCTCTCCACGGCCCAGAACTATCTCTATCAGCTCTTCGGCGACGTGCCGCATGAGCGCCATTGGCGGCCGCTGGAGACCTACCTGGTACTCCTCGCCGACCACGGCATGAATGCCTCCACCTTCACCGCCCGGGTGATCGCCTCCACCCAGTCCGATCTCTGCTCTGCGATCACGGGTGCGGTCGGCGCCCTGAAGGGGCCGCTGCACGGGGGCGCGCCCTCCAAGGTGCTGGACATGCTCAACGCCATCGGCTCCGCCGAGAACGTTGATGCTTGGTTGACCGGCGCCCTGGACCGCAAGGAGCGGTTGATGGGCTTCGGCCACCGCGTCTACAAGGCAGAGGACCCGCGGGCGGAGATCCTGCGCGGGATGGCGGAGCAGGCCAGCGATCCGGACTTCTTCGCGCTCTCGAAGCGGACCGAGGAGCGCGCGCTGGCGATGCTGCAGGAGCGGAAGCCGGATCAGCGCCTCTACACCAACGTCGAGTTCTACTCCGCGGCGGTGCTGGCCGCCGTTGGGCTCCCAGGGGACATGTTCACTCCCACCTTCGCCGTCTCCCGCGCCGTCGGCTGGAGCGCCCATGTCCTGGAGCAGGTGTCGAATAACCGCCTGATCCGTCCCCAGTCGGAGTTCGTCGGCCCCACCGACAAAACCTTCACCCCGATCGAGGCGCGCTAGGCGTCGAGGAGCAGACCGAGGACACGCGGGTCGTCGACTTCGTTCATACCCGCTGTAGCGCGGTGGGTGCTCACCAGCGGGCTCACGCAGGAGCTGGTGCTCCGCCAGAGGAAGTTGCCGGATCGTCGCCGTGATTAAAGGCGACGATCCAGGATGTCTCCGACCGGGGCACGACCGGATAGACCTCTCATGATCGGTTCGGCGGCCAGGGGAGTCTTCGACCCTGAGCGCAGCGACATCGACTTTCTGGTGACGTACCCGCCCGATCAGGACTTCGACCGCTGGTTGTTCCGCTTGCAGAAGTTGGAAGAAGCGTTGGCCAGGCTGCTCGGCCGGGACGCAGACCTCGTGATGACCGCTGCGTTGCGCAACCCATAGTTGCGGCGCGAGGCTGAGAAGACCCGGCGCGTTGTCTACCATGCATCCAAAAACGCCGAAGTAGCGTGACGACATCGCGTCGGCGTGCTCGTTCATCCTCCATCAGTCGGGGAGACGTTCCCTTGCTGAACTCGGATGTTGAGTAACTCCTGGGGGAGGCTGGGGGCGAGCAAGCCTCGGTGGCCCACAAGGCTATCCGCAGTCGGCGTTGCCCGATGACATCGCCCCGATGTCGATCGACGCGAGCTGGGGAGGAGGGACGGTGGGTTCAGTTGCTGGCGTCATTCACCCCGGCGAGGAACGCCAGCAGGGCAGCATTCAGCGCCACCCCGGCTTCGCCGGAGAGGGGCGCGTCGCCCTCGGCGGGCGAGGGAACCGTGTCCAGGCGGGCGTGGGGAACGCAGGCGGCGAGGCGTTCGCACGTCAGGCGCACGATGGGAGGCGCGTCCGCGCCATGGACGACGAGAACGGGGAGGGCCATGGCTGCAAGGGCCGCTGCCTCCACGGTGTAGGCATCGAGCGCCGCTAGGGTGGCGGCGAGAGCGCCCGCTTGGCGACGGATCGCCGACAGGCGGGGCCGTGGCAGCCGATCACGCCAGCCCTGTCCCCAACGCGGGTCCAGGTACAGATCCAGCGATCGGTCCGTCAGGCCCTTGTAGGCGGCGTCGGCAGCGGCCCGGTCGGCCCGCCGGGCCTCATCACGGGCACCGAGGGTAACGCGGCCTGCGGCATTGTCGAGGAGCGTAGGGAGTGCCGGCTCAATCAGGGTAAGTGACTGTGCACGGGCGGGATGGGCCCGGGCCAACTCGAAGGCGGCGGCGCCTCCCAGCTCATGTCCTACCAGATGCGCTCGCGAGATTCCCTCAGCGTCCAGGATCGCCAGGATCTCCGCCGCCATGTCAGCGACGGCATAGCGCTGGTTGGCGAGGGCAGCGCTCGCCCCGTGCCCACGCGCCTCCGGCAGCACCACCCGGTATCCCGCCGCAAGGGCATCCCGTTGGGCCGTCAATTCGCTCCGCCCTGCCAGCAGGGCGTGCAGCAGCACAACGACCGGCGCGTCATCTGCACCCGACCCGGCGATCTCGTAGGAGAGGCGGTGATGGCCGCGGGCAGCGAACCGGGTCGTGCCAGCACGAGGGGCGCTCATAGGGGGCATGATAGCGCGGGAACTCG
>JALYMD010000255.1 GCA_030773875.1 Chloroflexota bacterium
ATGGTCATGCCGGCGATCGTCCTCGGCTCCTTTGCGATGGGGATCGTCGCGAGGATGCTGCGATCGTCCCTGGTCGCGGCCATGAGCGATGACTACGTGCGGACAGCGAGGGCCAAGGGCCTCGTCGAGCGACGAGTCGTCGCGGGACACGCCCTAAGGAACGCCCTCATCCCGACGGTCACGGTGCTTGGCCTGACCTTCGCCGGCCTCCTCACCGGAGCTGTGTTGACGGAGACGATCTTCTCTTGGCCCGGCATGGGACAATATGCCGTCAAGACGGCGATCAAACTCGACTACCCAGGTCTCCTTGGGGTGACCCTCGTGATCGCCGTCACCTACGTGCTCTTCAACCTGGTTGTGGACGTGATCTACGGCATCCTGGACCCGAGAATTCGGATTTCATGACGACATTGGCGAGGATCAGGCGGTTGCATGGCTAGCGCCACGGTCCAACAGCACTCAGTCTTGCTTGGATCCGGGGCGGTGCTCCACAAGCGCCGCACGCCGCTGGGCGACGCCTTCCGCACGGTTCGACGGCAACCGGTCGCGATGTCTGGCTTTGCGATCATCTGCTCCTGGCTGATCCTCGCCCTTCTAGCCCCCATTCTCCCGATCCAGGATCCAAACCACCAGGACATCGCCAACCGCCTCCAGCCACCGGGCCCAGGGCACATCTTCGGCACCGATGACCTTGGCCGCGACATGGTCAGCCGGGTCATCTACGGCGCTCGCATCTCACTGCCGGCCGGCATCGTCGTGATCCTCGTCACCGGCACCTTCGGCTGCCTCGTCGGCGCCGTGGCCGGCTACATTGGGGGTTGGCTGGACAACGTGATAATGCGCATCGCCGACGCCGTGCTGTCATTCCCATCGATCATTCTCGCCATGTCGATCACCGCGGCCTCGCCGTTCAAGGAGCAGCGTCTATTCAACGCCCTGATCGCGGTCGCGCTCGTGCTCTGGCCCGAATACGCCCGGGTGATGCGAGGTCAGGTCCTCGCGATCCGGGCAAACGAGTACGTCACGGCAGCCGAGGCAATCGGCGCTTCTCGTGGACGGGTGCTGTTGCGCCACATCCTCCCCAGCACCGACGCGCCGATCATCGTCAAGGCGACGTTAGATGTCGGTGCCGCGATCGTCCTGACCGCTGGCCTGAGTTTCATCGGGCTTGGAGCCGTCCCCCCCAATCCCGAGTGGGGCGCGATGATCAAGGCCGGCGCGGACAAGGGCACTCAGTATTGGTGGTACGCGGCCGTCCCGGGTCTCGCGATCATGAGCGTAGTGATGGCGCTCAATTTCTTCGGCGACGGTCTACGGGACGCGCTCGACCCTCGCCGGCGCGGCCGGTAGGGGTTACCGACGTCATCACATCTCCGGACGTGGCGTGGGTCGCAACCAGAACCATCGCCATAACCACGCGTCCCAGACACCGCACTCATCCTGCCCAATCCCCATACCCACCACCGATGAAGTTGAGAACGACCATGAGGCGCCTACGCTGCGCACGCTCCCGCTCGGCCGAGGCGACCAGTTCTTGCTCGCCATCGACCTCAAAGGGCAGCCAGGGCTCCTCGACGCCCCGCTGCCCTGGTCTGTCTCGACTGACCACCGGTTGTCGGCCCACTTCAAGGTTCTGCTCGCGCGGGCTGTCGTCGAGACACATGTCGCGCCTCTCTGGCGCCTCCCCACGCCCCGATCAGGACGAACAAAGGGCGGCGGTTGCGCTGACTGTGTTAACCACCGCCATGCCCTCCAGCAGCAGGCACCGGATGCGCCCGGCCAAGATCCTGCGATGCGAACGTGCGACGGTTGCTTCACCCCGGAGGATCGATCCTTTACCCGCGGTGGCGTCCTCCCTCAATCAGCGAGGCGAACAGGAGGTGGGTTCCGCGTGAGCCAAAACTTGCAGCCGGACGACACCGCGGCGATCGAGACCGCACGCGCCAGGCCCCGTCCACAAGGCGGAGGCGAAACACGCTCCCGCCAGGGCGATCTCGTCGCCTTGATTGGTACCACGACCCGGCTCTTTGACGAGTGCCTGCTCCCGAATGGGGCGCTCATCGAGGCCCCGACCCACCTCCCGTTCTACCCGCCTGGGGCGCGAGACGCCTTTCGTTGCCGCCCAGGGATGCTCGTCTCCTTCGCCATCAGCGCGATGGACGCGCTGGGCCGTGACCTCCGTGCCCCCCTCCTCCGCTGGATCCGGGATCGAGCAGCGGGGTTTGCCGACGATGGGCTCCTGCGGCGAGCCTATGCCGTTCACGGCCCGGTCCTTGATGCCGCGCACGACGTGATCGGCAGCGGGCTCCTGCTCTGGGCGGTCAACGTCCGCCCCCAACGTGCTCAGAATGACGTCGCGCAGGAGGTGACCCGGGGCATCGCCTCAGCCCTTGCCGTCCGCTGGGACGGCGACACCTTCCGCGATCACCCGTCGGCGGACGGCATCTGTCGCGCGGCCGAACTTGCCGCCGCTGAGCTTGGGCTTCGTGCAGCCAGCACCGCGCTCGAGATCGCTGAATGGTCAAGGGTCGCCGACGGCTTGCGCCAACGACGTGAGGAGGCGGTTGGGACGCTCTCCGAGGCAGCCGGCATGATCTCCCAGGACGAGCGAGACCGGCTGGTCGAAGCCCATTTGGCTCTCGCCTGGCCTTGCTCGAACGATTTGGAAATGCCGCAAGCAGGGCTCGTAGATCTGGCAGAGCGCGCCGTTGGACTTCATGACCGGGGGTCCGAGTTCGACCATGGAGAGGACGGATCTCCCGTCCACCTCACCGGCCTGCAGCCGGCGGAGTTGTTCTGGCTAGCCACCGCCCGTGCTGCGGCGGGTGGAACTGAACCTGCTGAGGGGTACTACGACCTGGGTCTTTCCCTTGCGGACGTCGATGGACACTTCCCAGAAGCGGCCGGCCACCAGGCAGTTGACCCTTTCCCAAAGCCCGCCCTGCTCGCTCACCTGCTCTTCCTTCATGCCGCAGGCGCCTTGGGCTACCTCAACAAGATCCCGAAGAGCGGGTACACGGGCCGCCGGCGCCCGGCGTAGGGCCTAGATGGTCGAGTTTCACAGGAACGGCGCTGATATAGGGCAGGACACGGGCGACGGAGCGCGATGGCACTTGGTCAAGACGGTGGGCCATAATGCCCCGGTTTGCTTTCCGATCCCTCGGCGCGACACGGGCTCGATCCCGATTGCTCCGGTCCATCCATAGGACACACTCTTGGCCACGCAACTCGTGATCATTGGCCTGCCCAGCTCGGGCAAGACCACGGTTTTCAATGCCCTCACCCGCGCCGAGGCTGAGACGGGCACCTTTGGTGCTGGCGCTGATGAACCGAATCTCGCAACCGTGAAGGTGCCCGACCCACGTCTCGACCGCCTTACGGAGATGTTCCAACCGCAGCGCAAGGTACCTGCTGATGTCCAGTACCTGGACGTGGCTGGAATCGCCAAGGGGATCGCCGAGAAGGGCATGAGCGGACAACTCCTCGGCCATCTCGCCCAGGCGGACGCCTTGCTCCACGTTGTCCGGGCCTTTGAAGATCCCAACGTCGCTCACGCTGAGGAGACGATCGACCCGCTCAGGGACATCGAGACGCTAGACCTAGAACTGCTCTTCAGCGACCTCGCCCTTGTTGACAAGCGGCTCCAGCGGATCGCTTCCCAGCTTCCGAAGCTCCGCGGCCAGGAGCGGGACGCAACGGAACGCGAGCAAGTCGTGATGACCCGCCTCAAGGCCGCCCTTGAATCCGACACCCCATTGCGTGAAGTCGTTCAAGACCTGGATCCAGACGATGCAAAAATCCTGCGAGGTTTCGGGTTTCTTACGTCCAAGCCACTCTTGATTTTGCTCAATCTGGGTGAAAATCAGATCGGCGAAGCGGGCGACCGGCTCGTGCTGGAAGCGCGGGAGCGATTCGCGCGACCTGGGGTGGCAGTGGACGCCCTGGCTGGCCAGATCGAAATGGAAATCGGCCACTTGGACACCGCGGACGCTGCCGCTTTCATGGCCGACCTCGGTATCACTGAATCTGGCCTGGAC
>JALYMD010000256.1 GCA_030773875.1 Chloroflexota bacterium
ACGCGACCGGCTCAGGCGTCTACACGGACTTGGTTCAACACGACGCCGCGATCAACCCCGGCAACTCGGGGGGGCCTCTCCTCAATCTCTCCGGTGAAGTGATCGGGGTGAACACCCTTGGGATTCCTCTCGGCGAAGATGGAAATCCCGTGCAGGGTCTCTTCTTTGCCGTGCCCTCCAACACGGTGAAGCAGATCGTGGACAGCCTCATCAAAGAGGGAGAGGTCGTCTACCCCTACTTCGGGATTCGTTACGAGCCCGTCACCGAGGAGATCGCGGCACAACTGAATTTGGTCGGCGATGATGGGGTGCTGGTTACCGAGGCGATCCCAGGTGACCCAGCGGCGGATGCTGGAATCCAGGCCGATGATGTCATCTTGGCAATCGGCGGTGAACAGATCGACGCTCGCAACAGTTTCCAGGACGTGCTGTTCGACCACGAGCCGGGGGAAACGGTGGAGGTGACTCTCGACCGGCGGGGAGAGCGGGTTCAGGTCCGGGTGACTCTAGGAATCAAGCCGCCAACGTAGCAGCGGAACCATCGAAGGTGTCGCTAACCTTGCTCCGTCGCTCCGAGCCGAGGCGGCGCCTGCCCCCCGTCATCTACGAGGAGGGGTAGGCGCCGCCATCGTGTGCTCCTGCTGTCCATTGCCAAGAGCGAGGCCGAGGCAGTGGCGCACTGCTCGGCCGGGGGCCGCAGGGAAGCGGCAGGTATCTATGCGGCAGGTGTTGCTGTGTCCGACTGGGCTCCGGGGCTATCCGGGAGGAGTTCATAGGTAATTTGGACGTCGACAGCGACCTCGGAGGTCCCGGTTTGGACCGGCACAGCCTGGGCTGCGCCCTGCACGTCGGCTCGGGACTCGAAGACCTCCGGTGGCGGTGGTGGCGCAGAGCTCTCAGACATGGTGAGCACCCGACCCACCCGCATGCCGACCTCGGCGGCCATCTCCTCGGCCTTCGCGCGGGCATCCTGCACCGCCAGCCGGCGGGCCTGGCTCGCAGCCTCACTGGGATCGTCGACAACGAAGCTGATCCCGTAGACGTTGTTGGCTCCCGCCGTGACGACCGCGTCGAGGAGGGTTCCCAGTCTGTCCAGGTCCCGGACTTTGATGCTGACCTGGTTGGAAACCTGGTACTCGATGACCTGGGTCGGTCTGCCCTCATTGTCATAGTCACGGACGAGGTTGACGCTGTAGTTGACCGTTTGGACATCCTCCTCCGCGATCCCCGCCTTCGTTACCGCCTCGAGGATGTCGTTCATTCGCTCCGTGGCCTGGGCCTGAGCTCCGGAGAGGGTGGTGTCGATGATGTCGACGCCGAGAACGATCGATGCGGCGTCGGGCTCCAGCCTAACGGAGCCATGACCGCCGACGCTCAGGCTGGAAGGCTCTTGGTACGAGGGTCCTGGTGTACCCGTCTCTCCTTGCGCGATGACGGCGGTGCCGCGTCCGAAGCCGCTGATCATCACCGTGCCCAGAAGCACGATGATGAGAAGGATGAGCGACGGATTCGATGTCCATGAGCGTTGGCGGCATTCGGTCATTGGTTGGCTCCTCTCCTAGGCGAAGTGGACACGGCCGGCGGAAGCATGTCTCCCCAGTATCTTCCTGACGCTGGACTGGTCCCGTTGGTTCCCGTTCCCTGTCCAGATCTGACGGGTCTGCTCACCCTCGGAGGCGCCCTACAGACGTGATGACGGCCCACGATGACTAGGCCGCTATGCTCCTGCTCTCGGGTCGGAGGTTCCCCTGATACGCTGCAACCCGACGAGACCGACGAGCAGCCAGAGCAGAACGAGCGCCAGTCCCACCTCGGCGAGGCGCCAGGCTGAAGGGCGGTTCCTGCCGGTCGATGGAGCGCGGTCGGCCGCAGGATCCGCCTCCGCCGGAGCCGCGATGCTGGTTTCGGCGGTTCGGTTCGAATCCGTGACCGTCGGCGCTGCGGCGGGCGCCGCCTGGAGGGCTCGATCCGCTTGTTCGCCGGCCGGCTCGGCCACGCCTGCGCCCGAGCCGGCATCGTCTGCTGCCGGCAGATTCTCCGATGCCTGACGTCCCTCCGCCGCTTCGGTCTCGCTTGTCGATGGCGCCGTGGAGCGAGAGACGGCCTGCTGTGCCGCCGGCCGTGTATCGTCCGCGAAGCGGAGGTCGGCCGCGGTGACGCCCACTAGGAGGAGCGCAACGACGGCGGCTGCTGCCCGTAGCGCGGGTATCAGGGGTAGAAAGCGGGAGAAGCGGCTCGGCTGACCGCGGGAGGCGTGAGCTGGGCCGAGTTCGAACGATCGGCGCGGTCGGTACTGAGGGAGGCCACTGAGGAGCGCGACGGTTGCCTGTAACTCGGCGAGGTCGCCCTGGCACGCCTCGCAGCGCGCGAGGTGGGATGCGGCGAGCGCCCGCTCGGGTTCGTCGAGGTGGTTGTCGAGGTAGGCGCTCAACGCGTCCGTGTCCAGGTGTTGGTCGAGGTGCGCAGACCGACGCCGTGACGCGCCCCGCTCGCTGTCGCCCGCACCCCCGTCAGCAGGGGTGTTATTTGGACTGAGGCCGCTTTCCTGGTCCTGCCGTTCGTCCATGGTCTCCGCGTCCGGCTCGGCTGTGTCCCGCCCAGCCATCGGTGCTAGGCGGTCAATCCTCGGTGAGACGACCGAACCGCTCGAACAGTTCCGCACAGGCGGGATCATCACGAAGCGTCTGACGCAGCCGGGCTCTGGCCCGGCTGATGCGGGACTTCACCGTGCCGAGAGCGGCACCCGTGATTGCTGCGGCCTCGTCATACCCATACCCCTGGACATCGATCAGGATGGCGGCCAGTCGCTGGTCATCTGGTAGAGTGGCCAGAGCTCGCTCCAGGTGCAGGGCAAGTTCGGCCCGGACCGCGAAGGACTCGGGGTGCTCCTCTTGCCCTGCCTGGCTCGTCCAGTCGGGCTCGATCTCGAAGGGCTCGGCGTCCAGGGATCGAGCGGGCCGGCGGTGGCGGGCTCGCAGCAGGTCATAGCAGCGGTTGGTAGCGATGCGTAGCAGCCACGGCCGAACCAGTTCGCCCCGAAAGGTGTGAATGGCGGTCCAGCCTTTGACGAACGTTTCCTGGGTGGCGTCTTCGGCGGCGTGGGCATCCCGCAGGAGGCGTAGACAGACGTTGAACACGGCTTGCTCATGACGACGGACGAGGGCATTGAAGGAGGGGAGTTCGCCCTGTTGCGCGGCACGCACAAGCCGAAGGTCCAGCATCGCTTCCGCGTCCGGGGCCACCGCTTCGTTGGTTCCGTCTACCTGGGGGGCGGCCTCTGTTCTCGCGGCAAGGGAAAGCGGCGGATCGCTCGGCGGATCGACAACCACGGGTCCGGTTGGGGGGAGATGGGGACTGTCCTGCGAGCGGCGACGGAACACAGGCGGCTGGAGTCGTCAGCGCCGCAGGGCCGGGTGCCCGGTGCCCAGTCCAGCCCGCCGACCGTCGGCGAATGTTATCCGTGTCACCAACATCGCCCCCATCACGTCATCTCGCCCCTGAGGATCCTGCCGTCCTTCACTCCGTTCGTCGCGTCAGGCCAACGACACGCGTTCAAGGACGGCTGGATTAGCCACGGTGCCCGGCCTTTTCCCTTGGAGGACCGCGAGCGCCGCCTTGAGCGTCTCAATGCGGACTGTCTCGACCGAG
>JALYMD010000257.1 GCA_030773875.1 Chloroflexota bacterium
GGCTTGGACCGTGGCGTTGCCGGCGAGGATGACGCCGGCCTCGTCCACGACGATGCTCCGTCCTGCGCCGACATCGCGCAGGGCGGCCTCGATCTGCGCCAGGTTGCGGTCATTGTGCCTGCGGGCGTTACGCGGGTCGGGGAGGAGGCCTGCGAGCGGAACAGAAGGTTCCTCGGCATCAGTCGGCATCTTGTCTTGGCTGCCCTTTCCACGTCATCGCGTTCTCAAGCAACGGCGAAAACGAGACGGGCCGCCGGGCGAGCTTGCTGCTCGCGTCCGGCGGCCCGTGCGTCCACCACTCGATTATGAGTCGAATTTTACCAGTTCTTGAGCGATCCAGGGCGGAGTGATGACTCCGCCGCGTGAGCCAGGACATGTCCTTCTGGTACACGACGGCGTCCTCTGGGGTGATGCCACTCCGGTGATGTGGCGCCCCACGTCACCGGGGGGTTGCAGTCATCTGACCCTGGCGCGCAAGGCACGCAAATGCTGCAACTGGTCGAAGGAACAAAGCCGAGCAGTCGTAATTGGGGGTAAGATCGCGGTCGTCATGGATTGAACGTGGTGATGGGGCCGAGTAATGACAGCAGTCCAACTTCCTCTCTCGGTGGCACCGCACACCAACCGACAGCTTTTCTCCGACTATTACTTGAATGAGATCTTGCCGACGCGTCCGGACTGGAAGGGTCTCCAGGCCGAGGCGCAAGAGGCAATGGCAGCGATCGCTGCGATCTTCAATCGGTTCACTCCGAGCGGAATCGAGGCGCAGACGGAAGATGATTTGGTCAAGCCGGTTCTGCGGGCGCTGGGGCACACGTTTGAGGTGCAACCGGCGTTATCGACGCCGGACGGCACGAAGAAGCCAGATTACGTGCTCTATCGGGACGAGGCAGGACTGCGGGCGAACAAGGGCAAGGTGCTGACCGAAGAATTGGTGCGGACCCCCGCCTTCGCGGTCGCGGAGGCCAAGTATTGGAACCGCCCACTCGATGTGGCACTGAAGAACCAGAAGGGCGACCCGTTCAACAATCGGATTCCATCGTTTCAGATTTCCTTCTACATGCAGCATAGCGGGTTGCCTTGGGGGATTCTGACCAACGGCCACATTTGGCGGCTCTATCACCGGGACACCGCGCACAAACTTGACCGTTTCTACGAGGTTGATTTGGAGGCTTTAGTACAGAGCGGAGACACGGGAAGGTTCCTTTCCTTTTACGCGTTCTTCCGGCGGGCAGCGTTTGAGCCAGGGCCTCTGAGCGTTCAAGACATCCTGCAGCAGAGCACCGATTACGCGCTAAAGGTCGGGGATCAACTCAAGCGACAGGTGTTTGATTCGCTCCGACATCTGGCGCAAGGGTTTCTCGATTACCCAGAGAACGGTCTGACGCCGGACCCGGCGACGTTGAAGGCAATCTATGACAACTCGCTGATCCTGCTGTATCGACTGCTCTTTGTCTTCTACGCGGAGGCACGCGAACTTCTGCCCCTTCGCGAGAGCGTGGACTATCGCGACTCGTACAGTCTGCGGTCGATCACGCACGAGATCGCCGAGGCAAACAAGCGCGGACGGCACCTGCTCCCAATGAGCGGCACGCGGTGGCCGAAGCTGCGGACCCTCTTTGCCGCCATAGATAGAGGAAGTCCGCCGCTGAAGGTAGCGACGTTCAACGGCGGGTTATTCGACCCCGAGCGCCATCTGTTTCTCGAGCACTACGTGGTCGGGGACCGCCATTTGGACCAAGCCATCGACACGCTGGCGCGGGTCGATGAGGGGTTCGTCGATTACCGCGATCTGGCGGAGCGCCATCTCGGCACCATCTACGAGGGGTTACTCGAATATCACTTGGAGACGATTGAGCCAGAAGCAGGCTGGACCATTGACCTGGTGAACGACCGGGGCGAGAGGAAGAAAATCGGGTCGTACTACACGCCGAATTACATCGTGAAGTACATCGTCGACCGCACGGTGGGTCCGGTGCTGCAGAAAGCCATCGAAGGAAAGAGCAACGAGGAAAAGATCGACGCCATCCTTAAGATGAACGTGCTCGACCCAGCGATGGGAAGCGGCTATTTCCTCGTTGAGGTCACCGAGTATATCGCCCGCTTCATCGTGAACCTCGCGCTTCCGCAGCCGGGCGGCGAGGCCGGGGAGGAATCCGATCTGGCGTACTGGAAGCGGCAAGTGGTCCAGTCCTGCGTGTACGGGGTCGACATCAATCCGCTTGCCGTGGAACTGGCCAAGCTGTCTCTGTGGCTGAGCACTGTGGCGAAGGATCGGCCGCTCTCGTTTCTCGACCACCACTTGCGCACCGGGAACTCGTTGATCGGCACACGGATCACGGAAACCGGGGAGCCGCAGCGGCAGGTTGACGCGGCAATGAAGGCTGCGAAGAAAGCTGCCAAGAAGGAGGCCAAGAAATCCGCGAGAGCGGCTGATGTCGGCCAGCTGTCGATGCTGGAAGACGACACGTTCCGACGGAGCATGAGTTGGGCCGTCGATTCGATGTGGCTGGTGGAGCACAGCAAGGGCGCGACGGTCGAGGACGTGAAGACGCAGGAACGGTTGTACCGGGATCTGCACGAGACGTTAACGAGCAAGTACGGACGGTATGCGGATCTGGTGACGGCGGCGGACTTCGGGCTCGGGATCGACACCGCCCTGTGGCCGACCTTGAGCGACTTCGCGCTCGGACGCGCGGCGCTGGTACCGCCGTCCTTCCACCGATGGCTTGCCGACGCTGAGGCGACAGCGGAGCGGGAGCGATTTTTTCACTGGGATCTCGAGTTTCCGGAGGTGTTCTTCGATCGACACGGGCGTCCGCTGAGCGAGGACGCAGGGTTTCATGCCGTCGTGGGTAACCCGCCGTATGTGCGGCAAGAACGTCTGGCGACGATCAAACCGTATTTGCGGGAGCGTTATCAGAGCTTTAGCAGCGTCGCCGATCTCTACATCTACTTCTTCGAGCGGGGACTGCAACTCCTGACCCATGCAGGGCGCCTGGGGTACATCTCGTCTGGGACGTTCGCCCGAGCGAACTTTGCCAAGTCGTTTCGAGCCTTTCTTCCGACAGCGGCACAGATAGAGCAGATCATCAACTTCGGGGAGAACCAGCCCTTCGCAGGAGCGGAGATGGTTCGCCCCTCCATTGTTGTTATCACCAAGGGTCGCCAATCGCAGGGGTTCCAGAGCCTCTTCTTGGCTGACACAATCCCGGCGTCTCTTGACGCAGCTATGCAGACGGAGGGGGTGCATGTCGACGCCGATGCTCTGAAGCAGCCTGAGTGGAACTTTCAAGCCAAATCTGTTTCGGGGTTGTTCCGGCGATTGGTGGCTACCGGAATCCCTTTGCGGAGTTACGTCGAGGCCCCCTTGCTGAGAGGTATCCTAACCGGCCTCAACGAAGCATTTGTGATTGACCAAGCCACGCGTGAAGACCTAATCAGGCTCGACCAGAAGGCCATCAGCCTAATTCACCCGCTGGTCACGGGTCAGGATCTTCGCCCTTGGTATAGGGAGGAGGAAGGACGCCACCTCATCGTCATTCCCGCTGGATGGAGCAAAGTCAACTTCGGCCCGGGACTCTCTGAAGACGATGCATGGGGGGAATTCGAGCGGCGCCATCCCTCAGTAGCCAGCCATCTCAAACCGTTTGCGGATAGGGCACGAAAACGCGGTGATAAGGGCGACTATTGGTGGGAACTCCGCCCTTGTGACTATTACGGGGCATTCGAAGCCTCGAAGATCTTATTTCCAGATATCGCCAAGTTGCCCCGATGTTCACTTGATAGCTCGGGTACTTACATGAATAACACTGGCTATTTCATTCCCCGCGCGAATGCGTATTTGCTCGGCATCCTGCAAAGCCGGGTCATCTGGTTTGCGGTCAGTCAAATCAGTCAACCATTGCGATTACGGGCCGGGCTTTGGCAATACCGACTCTTTCCTCAGTTCGTTGAACGGCTGCCGGTTCCCAACGCGCCAACAGCGGAAAGAGAGGAGATCGCTAGTTTGGCCCAGGCAATTTCCGATCTCGCTCGTTTACGCTACGGCCTCCACAATAGGGTGCGAAAACGGATTTCAAGTGACCTTGGTGGTACGGGCTTTAGTCTCAATCAGAAGCTGACCGCGTGGTGGACGCTCGATTTCCCAGCATTTCGGGTGGAGGTGCAGAAGGCGCTGAGGCGGGAGATCCCGGTCCGGGAGCGGGACGAGTGGGCAGCGTGGCTGGAAGAGAGGCAAGGGGAGCACGAGCGGCTGACCGGGGAGATTGTGCGGTTGGAAACGGAGCTGAATTCGCGGGTATACGTGCTGTTTGACCTGTCAGCCGAAGAGACCGAGATCATTGAAGAGAGTACGAAGTACAAGTATGGGGAGGTGTGACCCTCTCCTAGTGAAGAAAAGTCGGGCTTCTTCGCTACCCGGGAGATCCCGTGACCAATTCTCCTGCCTCTACGTCGGCGGGAGTGCCAGTGATCCTGATCGCTGCGGTGACGATGGTGTTATGGGCGTTGGATCTGCCAGCCCCTGATGGTGCCGACATGGTTGACCTAACGCTGGCTACGACAAGAGCCGGTTGGTCCGGTAGAGAAAGTACAACTCGTGCCGCGAAATGCGACTCGCTTCCGTGCGCTGTTCCATCACCGCCGTTAGGCATGCTTGAACTGCGGCGACGCCGGCTGCTCCGAGCATCGTAGGCAGATCCGTCGTTTGTGCGATGCCAAACCCCAGCGCCGCTCCGAGGAACGTCTTGGCGTCGCCCACAGCGTGGACCACCAACTGCCGCAGAGAGGCGTTCGCTCGGATCTCCTCCTCGATCTCGAGGAGCGCAGGCTCGATCCTCAACCGGGCAATATCCTCGACCTCTTCGAGATAGCCGGTCTCGTACGAGGCTGACTTGACCTGCGAGCCCAACTCAACGATGGCGGACCGGAATCGAACGAGGGGCGCGCTAAGGTGCCGCCGGATGTCGAGGATCTCGCTAACCGTTGCCTGGGGGAAGGCCGGGAGGTCGTGCATGAACTGGCTCGCCATCGCGACCTGCCTCCCACGAGCGTCCACGATGTCCACCGGTCGGAAGCGGCCTTCCGCAACCCCGGCGCGCACGAGATTGCCGACGAAGTCGTCGAACAGAGGGTGTGCGGCCCCATCAGCCAAAACGCCACCGAGCTTGTGAAGCAACCTTTCCATGGCGCGGGCCGCCATCGCTTGGCCCAGGTACTCATCAGCTTCGGTGACGAGCGGGTCGACGGTCAGCAGGCCGGCCTCGACCGCAAGCCGCAACTCGGCGAAGCCAGCACTCCCAAGACGTGCCTCCTCCTCCGGGACGATCTCTGATCGAAACGCGTCCTCCATCGCGTTTCGGAAGTGAGTGTAGTTGGCGAGCCAGAGCCGCTCCTCCGGTGTGGGGTCCGGCTTCTGCCTTAGGGACTCAAGGCGACGGAGAGCCTGGGCCATCTCCGCTGCCTCGGGAAGGGTCCGCTCGACGTGATCGAGCCAATCTGGATCTGCGATATCGAAGCCCTGGTCCAGTGACCGCTGGATTAGCGAGAGGATGGCCGCTCCGGGGCTGTAGAGCGTCACCCGGTCCGCGTAGAGCAGCGCAGGCTTGACCAGGCGGAGGTCGCCGTCCAGGGAAATGTCCGTGCCGTTCGGCATGACCGCCACGGCTATTCTGAGGTGGCCCGCCATCTCCATCCGTTTCTAGCCGAAAATCTGGCAACTGCAACCCAGAGGAGCATTGAACTAGCCGGGGCGGGGCAGGATACACCAGGTGGCAACCCAAAGCCGCGTTAGCGCGCCACTTCTTCGACGATGGCCGAGTCGGGAATCTGCCAAACCCGACGAGCGAGCCGAGCGAGAACCTGCTGGCGGGCATCGATGGCGTGCGAGTTCCATTCGTCGAACTGAGGCAGGTCGGCGACGGCTTGGTTGAGTTGGGTGTGCTGACCAACGCCGGGCTTTTCGGCGAGCGAGCGAGTAAGGAGAAACTTTGACTGCTTGAAGGCCGGGACTTTGGCAGCGAACGACCCATTAGAGACCGAGGTGTTGATCGTTCTTTCCAGCAGCGTCAGGTTCCCGAGCCTACCGCTGTAGCGCCCGTACTCCTCCGGTTTGTCGAAGGCGGCGTGGAGCGCGGGCGACGGCGATGCGGGCAGGATGTGCTCGACGTGGACGGATTTGTCGAGGAAGGCATCGAGCTTGGCGTCGGCGTCGTTCTGCCAGGCGTGCTCCTCCAGATACTGGGTGAGCTTGGCGAGGATGTAGCGGAGGCGATATTGCTGGATACGCGTTTGGTCGAGCTCGAGGAGGGCGAAATTAAAGTTCTTGGAGCGCTGCGCGAGATCGGGCTTGATGTAGCGGCTGATGAATGCCTCAAGGTCGTTGGGGGTTTCGACGGCGCGGAGGTCTCCAGACCACCGGGCGAAGGTGCGTTCGAAGTTCTTGGTGGGTTCGCGGGTGATGATGTAGCAGAAGAAGAGGTTCTCGAGCTGCCGGCAGAGGGTGGTAAAGGAATCGGTTGGGAGGTGGCAGGCGGCGAGGAGCAGGATGAAGTGCTGACGGGCGTTGCCACTGAGCGTAGCAATGTTGCGCAGGTAGCGGTTCGGGACGCCGTGCGGATCCTGCGACGCGACGAAGTTGGCGTACGCTCGGCTGCCGTCGACCAGGCGATCGAGGAAGCCAAGTGGATCACTAGTGATACCGCACTGATTGGCATGGCTCACGAACCAGGCGTAGATCTCGTCTTCGCGCAAGGGCTTCGAGGCGTCGGTGTCGTATTGCGAGAGCACGAAGTAGCGCAAGAAGCGGAGAGGCTTTTCGCCGCACCCATCGAGCCGGTCAATCAAGGTCTTCCAGCGGTCCTTGAGCTTGGGATAGTCGGCGCTTGTCGTCTTCATGAAGAGCAAGTTCTTCAGGAGGTCCATGGCGTTCAGGCCAACGCCACGGTCGTTGATCGTCTCAAAGACCTTGAGGGCGTGGGAGAGGTTGGGGGTGACGATGCGGATCAGCTTCACCCGGTGGGTGAAGGCGGCGACGAACCGCCTGAGGCGGACGGGGTCTTGATCGAAGTTCGCGCTCAGGAACTCACTGATGGCAGCGTAAGCGGCGCAGATGTGCCGGACCGAGGCAGTGGTGCCGGGAATTGTGGCCACTGCGTCATCCTTGCCGGCAATTCTCTCTAGCACCCCGTCGCTGTCGTCGTACTGGAGGGCGAGGCGGTAGCGGAAGACATCTTCCCCCGTGCGGGGATTCATGCTGGTCGCGGCGATTTGCCGCTGCAGCGTGTCCGACGGGGAGGTGCCGGTCTCAGCCAGAGCATCGCGAATGGCGCAGAGGATCAGGTAGCAGGTGGTGAGGCGCTGCTGGCCGTCGATCAGTTGGTAGGTGCCGTCGTGGCCGGAGCAGACGACGACGCTGCCGATGAAGTACTCGGAGTCGGTGGTGAGGTGCCCGTGCTCGTCGTAGAACTCGTCGTAGACGTCCTGGAGGAGACGATCGACGTTCTCCGGCGCCCAGACGTACTCACGCTGAAAGTCGGGTACCGAGTAGAAGTCCTTGAAGAGGTCGGCCAAGTGGAGATCACTGGATTCGATTCGCGGAGCACTGGCGGTGGCAGCAGTCACAACACTCCCTCCGGGTGGATTGAGCGACAAAGCATGGCTCCAGATTCGTAACGGTGTGGTGGTCACCCGGAATGAGCCGGCGGGTGAGGCGGGCGGACTCTATGGTGCTGGTGGCGAAATTGTAGCTGGGGATGCAGCAAGAACTGGGAGCATCCCTCAGATCAAGAACCGCTGGCTCCGAAGCGCCGATACCGCACTCAGGTGCGACTTCGTCGTGATGGAGTGGAGGGTTTCGCACGATGGCGTGATCCATCCGGTGACCTGCCTCAGACTCCGACCGCTCCCGCACCGAAGGTGATCTCGACCGACTGATAACAGATGCAGGCCGGGGTGGTGCAGCATCCGTGCTTGAGGATGCCCGGATGTTGTCGCCTTCAACTGGGCGGCGGACCTGCCACGGCACCGGGCGAAGGATCATCGACGCCCGACCGCTCACCCGGGCACGAGGATCGAAGCCCCTCGGAACTCCCGTGTGGTCCGACAGGCCGGGCAGGCTACCACCGCACGCCGCGTGTCGAGGTAGCAGCGAAAGCCGGTCACTGCCGGATCGAGGACAAGGCCGCCTTCACTCGTCAATCGGCCGAGCACCGCTCCATGTGGCACCGGGCAGGCCGGGTTGTGGCAGCGCCACAGCGACCGGCTCATGCCGCCTCCGCCGGGCAGGGAAAGATCTGTCCTCTGTCCGGTGTTGGTACTCCGCCCGTCGGCGGAAGCGGTCCCCGACAACGCGGACACAAGCGCCACCAGCGAGGGAAGCGAGCAAAGCGGTGGGGCACGAACAGGGCACCGCAACGACGGCAGTGAATGGGTCGGCTCATGACTCGTGTTCTCCTTGGGCAGTCTTCACCGTCATTTGACCGTCATCAGCGCAGGCGGAGCAGCAGTAGCGGCGTCCCGGGACGAGAAAGGTCCCGCAGACACAGCATGTTGCAGGGGTGCGGCAGGGGCGACCGTCTCTCGGACGGGCACACGCGGTCCTCCGCCGGCACGGGCGGGGAGCAGCGCACTCCTCCCGCGACCGCCACCTCGCCGTCACGAGCGCGCGTAGCTCGGGCAGGCACCCGGCCAGGGCCTCCCGCCGCTCCGAGGTGAGGGTGCCGGGCGGCGCCTCGATCCGCAGCCGTCCGCCCTCCAGGACCGGGATCGCCCCGGCCCGCAGCAACTCCTCCAGCAGCCGCTCCGCCTCCCCCCGGGCGCTCACAGCGACTCCTCCCAGCGCTCCCAGGTCGCGTCGGGCTCCCAGTCGCCGTCGCACGATTCGGCGTCGTCAAGCTCAGTTCTTGGCCACTCCCCGTCCACGAAATCCCCACAATCCACGAAACTCTCCCTGTCGTCGGGGTTTTGTGGATTCGGAGCGTTTTGTGGACACCAGCAGGGATTGAGGTCGAAGGTCTGAGACGGAGGCCGCCCGGGTTTGCCCCGCCGCTCCGCCGACGCCCGCTCCCGTAGGTAGCCGTGCTCGGCCAGCAGCCGCAAGGCCGCCTCGAGGTGGTTCCCTTCCCGGAACCGCTTCGGTAGGCCCGCCAGGAGGTCGCGCCGGCTGACGCTGCTCCGCTCCGTCCGGCCCAGCCACCGCAGCACCAGCCGGGCGTCCTCCAGGGCTGGGTCCGCCCCATCTCCGCGAACGCCGCCAGCGCGTGCGGCGCCAGGAACCCCTCGGCGATCCCGACCGCTGCCCGCATCGTCGCCCCGTCGATCGGGGTCTCCCACGGCCGGTCGTCCCCATCGTGCTCGACTAGGTGGAGGAGTCCGGCGAGGCGAGCCGTCGCCCCGGCCAGCTTGCCGCCCCAGTCGGCCGTGTGCGCCAGGGCCCCGAACTCCCCCAGGCGCGGCTCCAGTTCGGTCTCAAACGCCAGGTGCGCCCCCGCCGCCTCCGTCCCCAGCCCCAGCAGCCGGGGCACCGGGGACCCGTCGGCCGCCGTGAGGGGCCGCAGCCCCAGGACGTGACTCACCAGGCCCGCCCAGGACGCGTGGGTCTCCTCGGGGACAGGGGGCGCGTTGATCCGGCGGCGGCCGACCAGGCTGGCTGGGAGGCCGTACCAGAAGCGGGCCAGCAGCCCCCGACCGCGGAAGCCGGATCGCCCCGCCAGCCCCCGGATCACCTCCGGCTGGACGGCGAGGGCGAGAGTGAGGGCCGGGGCACGGACGAACTCGGGAGGCCGACCCACCCGGTCGACCCGGATCGCGTCACCGGCGTGCCCTTTGAGGAAGACATCGAGGTTGGGTGCGGCGTCCTTGGCGTACCGGCCGGCCATGATCTCGAAGAGGCCGCCCTCGGCACTCATCGCCGCGATCCGTCCCCCGTGACGGCTCATCAGCGAGGCGAGTCGCTCCGGGGAGCAGTCGTCCACCAGCAGGCGGGGCAGTTCGGGGATTGGTGCGGCGGCAAGGTCCCGGGCGAGTGCGGTCGCCTTCGCGGTCAGTTCCGCCCGCTGGGCGGGGTCGTCCTCGCCGGCCGCAGCCCG
>JALYMD010000258.1 GCA_030773875.1 Chloroflexota bacterium
GGAAAGAAGGGCGAGATAAGAGAACTTGTCCGCAATCACTCTGGACTTCTTGCTCGCCCCGTCTGGGCATGCTGCAGCCCCAATGGGACCGCCCCGGCGCGAGTTGCCGGGGCGGTCGGTTCTTGGGAGATCGGGCCGGAGCGTGGGGCTAGGCTTGGGCAAGGAAATCGGCGGCAACGTAGCCGGCGAGTTGCCCATCGAGCGTGGCCACGGGGACCCAGGTAAAGCCCTCCGCCTGCTCGGTCGCCCCGGTCACCGTCAGCTTCGTGCCCGCCGCCAGCTCTGTGGCGATCTCTGCCTGCTGGGACGCGCCGGTCCGCAGGTTAACCGCGTCGGTGGTGACGACGGTGGCGCTGACCGCAAAGCTGACACTGATGTCCTCATTCCCGTCGGCGGTCAGCGGGCCGGTTCCTGCGGCCATCTCGTCGCCATCCCCCACCCCGTCGCCGTCGGTGTCGAACGCGAGCGGGTCCGTGCCGAAGATCCCGGTCTCGTCAGCATCGCTCAGGCCGTCGCCGTCGCTATCGAGTGACGCCGTCTCGTCGCCGCCGACCAGCCCGTCGACTGCGGCGTCCGCCTCGGCCATGAGGTTGGCGTCAGCCCAGATGACGAAGGTGACGACGAGGTTGCCACCGCCGAGGTCAGTCACGAACTCGGCGACACCCCCCTGCTCCGGACCGACCGGGTCGGGAATCTCGACCCCGCTCAGGTCAACCGCCGGCGCCGCTGCCGTGCTGCTCGTGGTGCTCGTGCCGTCGACGTGCCCCCGGTAGATGGTCGCCAGCTGGTCGTAGTCGTGCTGGTTCGGATGCTCGTTGCTCCGCGTGCTGCTCAGGAGGCTCTTGCCGCTCGGGTTATTCGTGTAGTCCATACACGTGCCCTTGTTCAGGTCGAAGCGGTTCTCGTTGTTGTGGCTGAGGCCGAAGGTGTGGCCCACCTCCTGGCACATCACGAACCGCCGCCACGCTGGCTTGTTGTACGCCGCCCTGTCGAAGTAGGTGTCGTTCAGCTTCACTGTGCCCAGCACGATGTGCCCGCTGGAGAGCCGGATCTGCGCGAGGCCGAGCCAACCAGTGCGGCCGTACGCCGCGTTACAGACCTCGATGCGGCCCCGGGTTGGTGCGCAGGTGCTTGGGGTGGTGCCTCCTGCGCCAACCGGCGCGTCGAGGACGCTCGATGCCGTCCAGTCGGCCGACGCTGTCCACAAATAGCTGTCCCAGGTCGACCCCACGTTGTCACCGAGTTGGACGGTGAATGGGTTAGCCTTGCGTCCCCAGTGGTAGTTGTTCCAGGAGTGGCTTGCCCCGGCCGGGGCCGGCAGCGCGGTCGCCACCAGCGCGACGACCAGTCCCACGACGACGGCCCGCCGCGGCCACGCCTTACCAACACGCTCCATGCGGTCCTCCCTCCCACGCCGCGCGGCCCGCTTCCATCGCGGCGCGCTGCGCCGTTCCCCCTTCTCGAAGGCTATACATCCTTGCGTTAGAGCGGCGTAAGAGGTGGACTCAGGAGCGTTAGAATCTTGTTAAAGTTGCGGCGAAACCGTCCTGGAGGATGACAAGGGTCGTGGCGGCGCCCGTCGCCGGGTGAGCGCCAACGGCTACGCCGTGCCTGCCAGCAGGGGGACCACCGGCCGCGAGCGCCCCGGGGTCCTGGCGACCCGATTCGTGCGACCCTGCGCGCATACCGAGCTTCGGTTGCCTGCTGGTGGCCTGGATCCCCACCCGCTCCCCGTCATCCTGAGCGACGCGAAGGACCTGTCCCGAACGCGGTGAAGGGATCTGCGCAACTGGTCCGACACACGCTCCCGCCGCCAAGACGTGCGGCGCCCCGATCCCACCATGGATCAGCCGACGAGCGTATCAATCGTCAGGCTGCAGCCGATAGCCGACTCCGGGCTCCGTGAGGAGCAGCTTGGGTCGCGCCGGGTCGTCCTCAAGCTTGCGTCGCAGGTAGTTAACGTAGACGCGCAGCTGAGGCGAGTTCGCCGCGACGTGGGGCCCCCAGACGCGTTCCAGCAGCTGGCGGTGGGTCAGCACCTTGCCCGCATTCGCGGCGAGGACGCGGAGCAGGTCGTACTCGGTCGGGGTGAGGTGGACCGCCTCGCCGCGGCGCGTGACGAGGCGCCGCGCCAGGTCGATCGTGACGTCGCCAGTTGCCAGGAACGGCTCGTCCATGGGGGGGAGCCGGCGCAGGACTGCGCGCAGGCGAGCCAGCAACTCGCCCATCCCGAACGGCTTGGTCAGGTAGTCGTCGGCACCGAGATCGAGCGCCGCCACCTTGTCGCCCTCGCGATCGCGGGCGGAGAGGACGACGATCGGGAGCCGGGACCAGAGGCGAACCTCGCGCAGCACTGCGAAGCCGTCCATGCCGGGCATCACCAAGTCCAGCACGAGCACGTCC
>JALYMD010000259.1 GCA_030773875.1 Chloroflexota bacterium
GAGGTCGGCCCGGTGGAGGGTGGCTCCGGCGAGATCAGCGCCGCTCAAGTCTGCGCCACCGAGGCGGGCGTCCGGAAGGTTGGCGTTCGGCAGTTTGGCGTCGCGCAGGTTCGCGCGGGTGAGGTCGTCGTGGTGAAGGTCGGCAGACGCGAGGTTGGCCCGCTCCAGGTTGGTGTCGCGCAAGGTGGCGCGGCCGAGGTTTGCCGACTCAAGGTCTGCGTCGGTGAGATCGTCGCCCGTCATGTTGACGTTGGACAAATTGGCCTTTGGCAGGTTGGTCTTCTGAGTCATGGGACGGTCCCCTTTCCCCCGCAGCCCACATTCAGTCGAGGGCAGGCGGGCGGGATGCTGTGCTAATTGTCCTTGGTGGCTGCAGCCGCCCTACGATCTCTCTTGGTACGAGACATGCAGAGTATGCCGGATCCAGTCTATGCGGACAACGCGGAAGGATGGGGGTTTGGCCCCAGCCCTCGGTAGGGGGAGACCGGCGGTGGAGCCCCTGCCAACGATATCAGCGGGACCAGCACGTCATGGTAGCGCTCGCTCCGGTTGAGCGGCGAGAGCACCGTGCACGGACGGACGCCACCCATCATCCACCGGCACGATCACCAGGGGATCTCCTCAATCAGGATATCGGTTGACAGCCCATCTCGGCACTCGGTAGCATAAATCCGACGATGATGGTCGGGTTTCTCGGTCGCCGCTGCTGGCGGCGTGATCGAGGGAGGGTGTGCGCCAAGGGCGGCACGAGGGAGCAGAATGACCAGCGGCGCGATCCGGGAGTTAGTGTCCGGCGGCAAGCAGCGCATGGGAGTGCTGGAGGCGATCCGCACCCGGCGGAGCATCGGCAAGGTTGCGGTCAAGCGGCCCCCCCGGGAAGCGATTGAAGAGATCATCGAAGCGGCCACCTGGGCCCCGAACCACCGGCTGACCGAGCCGTGGCGCTTCTTCGTGCTGGCCGGTGACGCTCGGCGGGAGTTTGGCGAGGTCATGGCCGCGCGTCGCCGCGAGGAGGGGGATGCGGAGGCTGCGGCCAAGACAGCTGCCAAGCCGCTCCGGGCGCCGGTGGTGATCGCGGTCGCGGTGGAGCCGGTAGTTGGGCCAAAGGTGGTCGAGATTGAGGAGGTCACGGCGGGAGCTGCGGCGGTGCAGAACATGCTGCTCGCGGCACATGCTCTCGGTCTGGGGGCGATCTGGCGGACCGGCGCGCCGACCTACGACCCGGCAGTGAAGGCCTTCTTCGGACTCGCTCCGAGCGCGCACCTGCTTGGATTCGTCTACCTCGGCTATCCGGACACGATCGTGCCCCAGCGGGCTCGCAGGCCGGCCGCAGAGGTGACCCGTTGGTTGGGTTGGACAGAGGTTGGGAACGGTGGGGATGAAGCTGTCATAGCACCCATGCGAGCCACCGACGTGTGAACGGGTGAATGGGTAGGCCTGCCGGGTGGAGCTTGACAGGCAGGAATGGGCCCGTTTAGGGTGTGGGAAATTCCGAGTAATAAAGTCGGAATTGACGTCGGAGTCGTTCTAGTGGGAAGGAAGAGCAGCATGACTTGGGACCGGGAGCCGAGCTTGACGCCAGACCTCGTCGACGGGGAGACGTTCATAACCCGCCGATGTCTCGTGCGGTTGGTCGGCGCGGGTGCGGCGGCGCTGGCGTTTGCGACGCAGGGCGCAGGGCACCTGGCTGCGCAGGAGCAGACTCCTGAAGCGCAGCCGGATCCCGAGGCAGATCCTGAGGCGGAAGGGACGGAGATCGTCGAGTACGAGGCGACGCCGATCGCGGGAGGGACGCCGGTCGGCTCCGCCGGGGAACTGACGGTCTACTCCGGTCGGAACGAGAACCTGATCGGCCCCCTGATCCCGCGGTTCGAGGCAGCGACGGGCGTCGACGCTGAGGTGCGGTACGGCGACACTGGCGAGTTGGCGGCGACGATCCTGGACGAGGGGGACAACACGCCGGCGAGCCTCTTCTTCAGCCAGGATGCCGGCGCGCTGGGAGCACTGGCCAAGGAGGGTCGGCTGGCCCCGCTGCCGCAGGAGATCCTGGACCGGGTCGATCCCCGCTTCCGCTCCCCGGATGGCGTCTGGGTCGGCACGTCCGCCCGGGCTCGGGTCGCGGTCTACAACCCGGAGATGATCACCGAGGAAGAGCTACCAGATTCCGTGCTGGAGTTCACGGACCCGAAGTGGAAGGGCAAGCTGGGCTGGGCCCCGACCAACGGTTCATTCCAGGCGTTCGTGACCGCGCTTCGAGTACTGGAGGGCGAGGACGCAGCTCGCGAGTGGCTGGAAGGGGTGAAGGCGAACGAGCCGAAGACCTTTGACGGCAACGGAGCAATCGTTCACGCGGTCGCCGCAGGCGAGTTCCCGGTCGGACTCGTCAACCACTACTACCTCTACGAGGTCCAGGAGCAGGACAAGAAGACCTACCCGTTGGCGAACCACTTCTTCGCCAAGGGCGATCCTGGCTCGTTGATCAACGTGGCTGGGGTGGGTGTTCTTGACGATGCCGACAACGCTGAGCAGGCGCTGGCGATGGTGGAGTACCTGCTGAGCCCGGAGGCGCAGGAGTACTTCGCCGAGGAGACCTTCGAGTACCCCGTGGTCGAGGGTGTTGAACTCGCCGAGGGGCTGACCGCGCTTGAGGATCTCCCCAGCCCCGAGATCGACCTGAGCGACCTCAACGACCTTCAGGGCACGCTCGCCCTGCTGGCGGAGGTAGGCATCATTTAGTCGGGAGCAGGCAGCGGGCTCAACGCGGCTCGCCCAGGGATCCGCCATGCGGCTCGCTGCCTGCTGTTCATGCCCGATCCGATAGGAGGGTGCGTGCTAACGCTTCGACCCCGCGCGGAGCGCCTAACCATCTGGCGCGGCTTCGGCC
>JALYMD010000260.1 GCA_030773875.1 Chloroflexota bacterium
ATGGGGCGCTCCACAGGCGTTGCGAGCGGCACAGCAAACAGCGTTCGGATAATTGAGTCTATCATGTAGCGACTGGTTTCGGAATATGGTCGCTGACGATCATTGATTCAGTCTGCTGCGTACGGTAAGCATCCAGATGCGCGGGCTACGATTCTCGGATCGTCGTCCGTCATTAAGGTAAGGCGTGCGCCTTCTGCCGGGCGGCTGCGGCGTACCGGGAGCTAGGGCTGGTCAAACTCAGCGCGCACGGTGGCATCCTTGGCCCGCACGGCATCGGCTAGGTCGGCTTGGAAGCGCTCCATCCGCTCTCGAAGGGCGGGATCCCCGGCCGCCAGGATCCGCACCGCAAGGAGACCGGCATTGCGGGCCCCGCCGACGGCCACGGTTGCGACCGGCACACCAGCTGGCATCTGGACGATGGAGAGGAGCGCGTCGATTCCGGCGAGTGCGGTGATCGGGACCGGCACACCGATCACCGGCAGCGGCGTGGCGGCGGCGAGCATCCCAGGCAGGTGCGCGGCGCCCCCGGCGCCCGCGATCAGCACCCGTAGCCCTCGGCTGGCAGCAGCGCGCGCGTAGGCGAGCATCTCGTCCGGAGTCCGGTGGGCTGAGAGGATCCGCACCTCCGCCGGCACCGCGAATTCCGCCAGCGCTTCCACGGCCGCCCGCATCACGGTGAGGTCCGAGTTGCTGCCCATCGCGACGCCGACGACGGGCAGGACGGTGCTGGATGTGCCGCTCCCGGCCGCAGAGCTCACGATGCTGAACCTGCCGGGACCGCGCCGGTTAGCAGCCCGGCGGCTCGGACCGCGCGGTCCCGCACCTCGACCCGATCCTGACCGAGAGCTGTCACGTGGCCGAGCTTGCGGCCGGGCCGGGCGGCCTTGCCGTAGAGATGGACGTGGACGCCCTCGACGGCGAGCGCGGCCGGCAGGCGGTGGAGCGGGTCGACCGCGTCACGACCAAGGACGTTGACCGTCGCCACAGCCGGAGCCTGCAGGGCGGTCGAACCAAGCGGCCAGTCGAGAACAGCGCGCAGGTGCTGCTCGAACTGGGACGTGGCGGCGCCTTCGATGGTCCAGTGACCTGAGTTGTGGGGCCGGGCCGCCAGTTCGTTCACCACCAGTCCCTCGGCCGTCTGGAACAACTCCACCGCCAGTACTCCGGTGGATTCGATCGAGGTCATGATCGACAGCGCCAAGTCCTCCGCCTCCGCTGCGAGGCGGGGCTCAACCGGTGCCGGGGCCAGGATCTCGTGGCAGATGCCCTCAATCTGAACCGTCTCGACCAGGGGATAGGCAACCACCTCGCCCGCGGGCCGGCGGGCCACCAGCACCGCAAGCTCCCGCTCGATCGGCACCCAGGTCTCAACCAGGAGCTCCACGGCCGCCGGATTCACCTGCGCAAGCAGATCCTCCGCCTCCTCCGGCCCGTCCAGCACCCAAACTCCGCGCCCGTCGTATCCGCCACGGCCGGCCTTCGCCACCGCCGGCCAGCCGTACGCTGCACCGAACTCCAGCAGATCGGCAGGCGCATCAACTGGCCGGTGCGGCGGGACGGGAAACCCGAGATTGCCCAGGAGCTGCCGCTGCCGGCGCTTGTCCTGGGCGAGGGCCACGGTTCCGGCGCCCGGCCGAAGAGCGTGCCCGGTGGCCTCCAGCGCGGCGAGGGCATCCGCGTCGACCAACTCGTGGTCGAACGTGGTCGCGTCGCAGCTGCGGACGAAGGCGGCGAGCGCCGCCGCATCGTCGGCGCGGCCGAGCGTGACATCCGGGGCGACAAGGGCTGCACCGTCGTCGGCTCGCTCCGCCAGCAGCCGGACCCGTACCCCGAGCGGGATCGCCGCCTGGAGCATCATCCGGGCCAGTTGCCCAGCCCCGATGATGCCCACGGTCGGTGGTGAGAAATCAGCGTCAGAAAGGATCATGGGGTTCAGGATACCGGCCCCCTCTCCCTGCGACAACCGACGCAAGCCCCTTGGCCACGGGGCGTCACCACCACGCACACCATGTCACGAGGAGAGGGCCGCGTCCTCGCCGGCGATCCGCAGCTCGACGAGGAGTTGGTCTGCCGTGACGAGGTCGTCCACCCGGCAGGAGACCGTCTCTATGATGCCGGGGGCAGGGGCATCACAGACCAACTCCATCTTCATGGCGCTCAGCGTGACGAGCGGCTGCCCCCGCTCTACCCGATCGCCCACCTTGCCATGGACCCGGAGCACCTTCGCGGGCAACGGGGCGCGGACACGCCCGTCGCTCGCGCGCTGGCGACGGGCAACCTCGGCAACCGGGCGAGGCCCGGACCGGACCAGCCAGCGCCCTCCATTGCCGCAGACCTCGATCCCGTCCTCACGCTCGATCACCGCCACCCTGGCAAGGGTCTCGTGGGTGGCGACCGTCCAGACCCCGGCAGGATCGCGCCACCAACGGATGGGAGTGGTCACCCCGTCCAGAGAAATCTCCCAGCCGGCCGCGCCGCGGTGAACGCCGACCCGCTCCTCCCAATCGTCGCCGTGAAAAGTCAGCGTTGCGGAACCCGAGGCCCGGAACGGTCCGATCACAGTCCAGGGGTCAGCCGCGTTGCCGCGCGAGCGATCGAGGGCATGGGCGACGGCCGCGATCAGCGCCGTCGCCCGGTCAGGCATCGTGGGCCGCACCTCGCCCGCGGTGCGTGTCGTGGCCCGCCCCTGCCTCGTCGCGGGGTGATTAAGGAGATCGATCAGCCAGGGCAGATTTGTCGGCACGCCGGCGGCGATGGTGTCGAGGAGGGCAGCCCGCAGCGCCGCGACGGCCGACTCACGGTCGGTGCCGTAGGCGACAACCTTGGCGAGCATGGGGTCGTAGGCGGCCGGGATGACGTCGTCGCTCGCGTAGCCGGCGTCGATGCGGACATCGGGTCGCACCGGCCAGGAGACAGTGACTAACCTTCCCGCTGCCGGGAAGAACCCGGCCGAAGGGTCCTCCGCGTAGATTCGAGCCTCGATCGCGTGTCCGCGCGGC
>JALYMD010000261.1 GCA_030773875.1 Chloroflexota bacterium
CCGATTCGAGTGGAATTGAGTAGCCTCTCAGAGGACGACCTCTACGCGATCCTGACCGAGCCTCAGAATGCACTGACCAAGCAGTACCAGGCGCTGCTCGGAACGGAGGGGTTAGCTCTCCGGTTTGAGGAGGAAGGGATGCGGGAAATGGCGCGCCTGGCCACGCTGGTGAACGCCCGTACCGAGGACATCGGCGCCCGCCGGTTGCACACGATCATGGAGCGGGTGTTGGAGGAGATCTCCTTCGACGCTCCCAGCCATGCTGGCGAGTCGATCGCTATCGACCGGGCGTTCGTCGCGGAGCGGGTCGGCGAGGTGGCGGCCGACGAGGATCTGAGCAACTTCATCTTGTAGCACTCCCTGCGGGGCTGTAGTCGCGGTCGACAACACAGGTCGGTAGGCCCGGATCCACCCGTTGTCTGCCGTTCAGCCGCTCCCTCGCAGGGACCGTATGCCGTTCGATGGGTGATGGTATGGATGGACAGCGAGAATCCGAGGCGAACGCCGAAGCATCGAACGGGCATCAACGGGTTCTCGCTGTCGATCTTGGCGGCACCAATTTGCGCGCCGCGGTGGTGGCTTCCGACGGGGGGCTCAGTCATCGGCAGGCGGTCTCCACGCCTTCAGAGGGCGGGCCGACCGCCGTCATTGAGCAGATGGCGTTGCTGATCACTGACGTGGCGGCAGTAGCGGCACTGCCCCCTAGTGCTCCTGTCGGTGTCACCGCCCCAGGCCCATTGAACCCGCGCACGGGTGTCGTCCACTTCACCCCAAACCTGCCGGACTGGCGAGACGTCCCACTGCGCGATCTCCTGGCCGCCGCGAGCAAGCGGCCGGTCGCGATCGGCAATGACGGCAACTGCGCCGCGCTTGGAGAGGCCCGGTTCGGGGTCGGCAAAGGATTCGATGATCTGGTCTACCTGGCGCTCGGCACCGGTGTCGGTGGTGGGGTGATCAGCCGAGGGCAGTTGATCGATGGAGCCCATGGTCTGGGCGCGGAACTGGGGCACGTCGTGGTGGCCCTGGATGGCCCGCGTTGCTCCTGTGGGGCTATCGGCTGTTTGGAGGCCTTCGTGGGAGGGTGGGCCATCGCCCGGGAGGGCCGGCTCGTCGCATCGACGGCCG
Organism: Chloroflexota bacterium; assembly: GCA_030773875.1. Next base: position 1,126 of record JALYMD010000261.1, read on the forward strand.
ATGGCGCGGCGATCCTCAATGAAGCAGGTGACCAACCGATCACCGCCGGAGTTGTCGCCGCAGCCGCTCGGGAAGGCGATCCCGCGGCGACTGCCATCCTCCTCCGGGCGGGACACGCTCTCGGCGCGGCGATGGGAGCCTTCGTCAATATCTTCAATCCCGCCCTAGTCGTTGTTGGCGGCGGGGTAGCTGCGCTCGGCGAACTGCTCCTCCAACCCGCACGTGCCGCTTTTCCATCCCACTGCTTCCCCGCCTCGAGGGAGCAGGTCGAGATCGTGCTGTCATCGCTTGGAGATGACACGGGACTCTACGGCGCAGCGGCCATTGCCCTGGATCTTCATGAGGCCACCGGCCGGTAATCTCCTTCAAAGGTGGCCGTCTCAGGGCTGCAGAGGCCGGCCGTCCCGTCGCCGAGGAAAGCAAGCGATTCTTTGGCAAGGAAGAGCGCTCCTCACGATTTGGGTTTCATTTTTCTTGACAGTCTTAAACAGCCGGTGCTAGAGTCCCGCCGTTCGCGTGACGGCAATCTGAATGAGGGGATACTGGACGCCGATCTACCGCGTCTCTCTCGATTCCCCGGGTGCCTCTCCTATTGGTCAGTTGCCAAGGCACGGCCGGAGCTTCAGCGTTGTTGAAACCGTGAAGCATGACGGCGCCGCTTCTGATCCTCGGCCGCATTGACATCGGCACCAGCAAAGAGTCGTTGGCGAGACGCTTTCCATTGCCAGTTGACAGGACGGAGTCGCGATGCTGCGCTACGCCGCTGGCCGGATCTTCTGGTTCATCCCAACCCTGCTTCTCATCACTGCCCTGACCTTCATCATCTTGAAGCTGACTCCGGGTTCCGGCGTTGTGACCTCCGGCACGCAGCAGATCACCGCGGAGCAGATTGCGCGCCTGGAGCGGCAGTACGGCCTAGACAAGCCGCTCTACCAGCAGTTCGGCATCTATGTCTGGAAGGCGGTCCAAGGCGACTTCGGCACGTCGATGGCCTATCGGCCCCAGAGTGTGGGGTCGATCATCGCCCGGACCTTCCCGATCTCGTTGCGGCTTGGGTTCTACGCCACCTTCTTCGCGGTGGTGGTCGGTATGACCCTCGGGGTCCTCGCTGCGGTCAACCAGAACGGCTTCATCGATTACCTGTCTGTGACGCTCGCCATCCTCTTCTACAGTCTGCCCAACTTCGTGATGGGCTTTGTGCTTATCTTGCTGTTTGTCGTCTGGCTCCCCCGCCAGGGGCTTGACCTTGGGTTCAATATCGGGGGTATCGAGCACTGGCAGGATTGGGTTCTTCCGTCCATTGCCCTGGGTGCGGCTCCGCTGGCGACGATCGCCCGCTATACCCGTTCCAGCATGATCGACGTCATTCGCTCGGATTACGTGCGAACCGCGCGGGCCAAGGGTCTCAGCGAGCGCGGGGTCATCCTTCGCCATGTGCTGAAGAACGCTTTGATCCCTGTGGTTACCCTGATCGGGCCGATTTTCGCCGCCGTCGGCACCGGATCCTTCTTCGTGGAGAACGTGTTCAACATTCCGGGGATGGGTCCGTTCTTTGTGACCAGTATGACGTCGAAGGACCAATTCATGATCCTCGCCGTCGTGCTGGTTTACGGGGTCTTTCTTGCCGCGATGAATTTGGTCGTGGATCTCGTGTATGGGGTGATCGATCCGAGGATTCGCTACTAATGCAGCGGTCCCGCATCGGTCGTCCAACTTCAAGATCTCCGGTTGTGACATCGTCACCCGAGGCTGTCGCGAGAGAGCTCCTCACGTCACATCTCGTGAGGGGGAGAAGCGGGAGCCGCTTGTTCGCCGTCTCGCGTGGGGAAAAGTGATGGCGCAGTCACAGCCGCACCCGCAAAGCCTAGACCGCTCCGTTGAGGCAGTAGACCGCCTGCCCAGCCGGGATACCGGGCTGCTTCCAGAGGTGGTCGACGAGCGTGCGCCGTTAGCGGGGCTGGCGGCGGGAGGCGCTCGGAAGCAGCGGAGTCTCTGGGGTGATGCCTGGCGGCGCTTGCTTCGCAACAAACTCGCCGTCATCGGCCTGGTGATCGTGACGACGTTTATTGTGCTCGCCGCGCTTGCGCCGGTGCTTGCCCCCTATGGCCAATCAGAGGTCGTTCACTACCGGCTCACCCGGCAGAGCCCGAGCTGGACGTGGCCCCTTGGCCTCGACCAGAACGGCCGAGACATCTTCAGCCGGCTGCTCTATGGCGCCCGGGTGTCGCTGGTCGTTGGGGTGCTGGCCCAGGGGTTGGTCCTCCTGATCGGCGTCCCGATCGGTGCGATCGCCGGGTACTACGGTGGCAAAACGGACAATTTCCTGATGCGGATGGTTGATGTCATCTACGCCATCCCGCAGTTGCTGCTCGTCCTGATTTTCTTGAACATGTTCGGGCCTGGGCTCACCAACATCTTCATTGCCATCGGGTTGGTTGGTTGGGTGACTGAGGCGCGTCTAGTTCGCGGGCAATTCATGGCGCTGCGGGAGCAGGAGTACGTCAACGCCGCTCGAGTGGCAGGGGCCAGTGGTAGGTACATCATGCTCCGTCACTTGCTTCCGAACAGCCTGACTCCGATCATCGTTGCCCTCACATT
>JALYMD010000262.1 GCA_030773875.1 Chloroflexota bacterium
GAGAGCCACTTCAATGCCGATGACTGGGTGGTGACCGGGTTCCCGAAGGAGGAGGCCCAGCAGTACCTCGACTCCATCAGGAATTCCTACAACCACCCGAACCGCATCGTCGACCTCCGGATCCCCGGTCAGGGCCAGTACTGGGACGCCGCAGAGGCAGAATGGACCCGGGCCATCACTGGGCAGGTTTCCGCTCAAGAGGCACTCGACGCCGCGGCGCAGCGATGGAACGAGATCACCGACACGCTTGGTCGCGAGAACCAGGTGAAGCTGTACCAGGCCTCCCTCGGTTAGCCCATCCACCGGCCAGGCGATGAGCGGGGCAACGGCGAGGTGGTCAACGTGCCACCGCGCCGTTGCTCCATACAGAGCACCACTGAGCGGTTGCCTCCCATCCGACTACCGGTGTACCGTCTTCACACGCACATGATCACGTAGGACGAAGACGACCCCGCGAACCGCTGTGGCAGGGATGACGGCATGGCCAACGAGGCAGTGCGATCGGATGCGATGCGGGCGGCGGTGGCACCAGACCCGCAGAGGACCGGCCTGTCTGAAGCGTGGCAGCGCCGACTGTTCCTCCTGCCGGCGGTCGTTGTCACCTTTGCGATCGTCATCTTTCCGACGATCTTCGGACTCTACGTCAGCTTTACGGACTGGCAACTCAATGACCCGTCGGGCCGCTCCTTCAACGGTCTGGACAACTTCCGGGGCATCTTTGGGGATGGCCGGTTTTGGAACGCCCTCCAGAATAACTTTCTGTTCGTCGGCGTCGGCGTGCCACTTCAGTACCTCGTGGCCTTAGGACTCGCGCTGCTGCTCAATCAGGACATCCGCGGGCGCAAGTTTTTCCGCGTTGCGTTTCTGCTCCCCTTCATGATGAGCCCCGTGGCGGCGGGCTGGATGGTCGGACGCTCCATCATGGACGCTCAGCGCGGCCCCTTGCCCATCGTGTTGGATCGCCTGGGGTTTGAAAACGTCAGCTTCTTCGACACGGGCGGCAAGGCCATTCTCTCGCTTCTGCTCATCGATTCGTGGTACTCGATCCCCTTTTTGCTGGTGATGCTTCTCGCCGGGTTGCAGGCGCTTCCCCACGAGGTCTTTGAGGCGGCGCGCATTGATGGCGCCACAGGTTGGCAGTCCTTTAGGGATATGACGTTTCCTCTGCTCTTGCCGGTCAGTCTTACCGCCGTCGTTCTTCGAGCGGTCTTTGAGTTCAAGGTCATCGATATCATCCTCGTTGTGACGGGCGGAGGCCCGGGTGATGCCACGGAGACGCTCACCGCCTATATCTACCGGCGCGGGGTTCAGGGGCTCGATGTCGGGTATGCGACTGCCATGTCTCAACTCTTTCTCATCGCCGTCATCGTCACGATCACGCTCATCCTCGTCACCGTCGGTCGGCGCGTACGGGAAATGACTTAATCGGGATCTGAACGGACCGGGGCGGGGGAGACCCGGCTCTCCAGGACATGATGGGGAATATGCCTGTGGCAGTTGTCGCACAGGGAATTTCAGGACGAGAGGTCGCAGAGCAGCGGCCGCGCACGGGGAGCAGCGGCGCTCGCCGCCTCGTGGGCCGCATGCTCACCTACGCGGTTCTCCTGCTCTGGGCGGTTGTCTGTTTGTTTCCGCTCTACTGGACTGCAACGACCTCGGTCAAGGATCAGACGGCTGTCCTGCGTCGGCCAACGTATGTCCCAAGCGTGGACTTCGAGCCCTCCACGGTCGGCTGGGACTCGGTGCTCACAGGGGGAATGGGCGAGAACTTCGTGCGCAACACGCGCAACAGCTTCGTCATCGCCGTCACGTCGGCTGCCCTGGCAGTCATGCTCGGCGCGGCCGCGGGCTACGGCCTGACACGCTTCAATTACCGCTTCGGGCCCTGGCGAAACCGGGATATCTCATTCTGGTTCCTCTCCCAGCTCATCCTCCCGCCGGCAGCGGTGGTGATGCCGATCTTGATCCTCTACCGGGAACTAAACCTCCTGGACACGCACCTCGGCCTGATTCTCCTCTACACGGTGGTCAACCTCCCGATCGTGATCTGGATCATGCGCGACCAGTTCAACTCCATCCCGATCGAGTTGGAGCAGGCCGCACTGGTCGATGGCGCTACGCTGTTCGGCGCCTTTCGCCGGGTCGTGATCCCAATCGCGGCTCCAGGCCTCGTGGCTGCGTTCATCCTCTGCGTGATCTTCGCCTGGAACGAGTACTTCTTCGCCGCGGTCCTCAGCGCCACGCGGGCCGTGACACTCCCATGGATGATTGCCGGGCAGGTCAGCTCGCAGGGTGTTCGATGGTGGTCGATGGCAGCCCTCTCCACCGCCGCGATCCTTCCTCTCACGATCATCGGCATTCTGCTTGAGCGCTACATCGTGAAGGGACTCACTGCCGGCGCCGTCAAGTAGTCACGCCGGACCTCGGGACAGGGTCACCTCGGGCTGGAATGCGCTGCCTGACCCGTCCCTGGTGCCGCCGGGATCAGGTCACGCAGGTCAGGATTCCGTCCACCGGGGTGGAGCGGTGACAGCCGGCGCTCCCTCCTCAGGCGCTCACCTAGCCAGAGCCGCGGGTTCCTGGGTGCCCCATGGTCGGTTGGCGCCATTCCCGGCTGCTAGGGGTATATGACAAGGCCTGACGGCTATGCTTCGGCGTTCGCACGGGTACACTCCTCCGTGAAGCACAGGGCAAGCCGGTGAAAGGAAGAACCTCGGAAAGACAAGCAGATCTGAAAGCAGCACAGCGTTGCTGGGAGTCAGTCAACCGTCCTATTGAGGCGACGCGAGAGGAGCAAGATCGTGGGCGACAAGGATGAGCGTGCAGATGACACCGGACCGCTGGAGATCAAACGCAACGATCAAGTAACGCAAGGGGTGGAGGTGGACGCGCGGGAACTGCACGACGACGACGAGGATGTCGTTCAGGAAGCCTCAGAGGACTCCTTCCCGACCAGCGACCCGCCGGCCTACAGGGGTCGTCGCCGGGGTGGAAGCCCCGAGCCGGTTCCTCCCGAATAGCATCTCTCACTCAATACGCCCATGTCCCGCCCTGCTTAGACCTGATTAGGAAGACCATCTGACGCCGGCTGGAGAAGAGCTGTACAACGTCATCATCCGTCTGGGGGAGTGGAGCCACCGCTGGTTCAACCCCTTGGTCGATCTAGACGATCTGGGCCCTCAACTCCTTCTCTAGGACATGCACCGGCGGCTGAACATCGATCACCTACCCAATCGGCGAGTTGTCGTGCAGTTCGATTTCTTTGGCGCGCGACAGGGAAGCTACTGGCTCCTCTTAGACCGCAAACAGCCGTCGGTCTGCTGGGATGATCCTGGTTTATATGTCGACGTGCTGGTCAACGCGGATACGAAGGCACTCTATCGCGTCTGGCTCGGCCACATGAGCTTTTCGAAGGCCCTTCGGCAAGGTCAGGTCAGGCTGGAAGGCCCCCCGGAGTTCAGGCGGGCCTTCCCGACCTGGTTCACGCTCAGCGTCTTCGCAGGCGTGCGCTCGGCAGAGGTTCCCTCATCTCCATCGCCTTCCTAGAGCCTGTTATGGACTGTGGGCGACGACGGTGACCAACCGATGGAGCATCAGGCAG
>JALYMD010000263.1 GCA_030773875.1 Chloroflexota bacterium
TGCCGATCCCGCCAGTACGCCGCCAGACGCTGAAGAGCCGCCACCGGCTCGTCCACGACGATCAGGGGGAGCGGCAGTTCGGCCTGCGCATCCGCCCAGTCCCGCCCCACCAGCGCCGCCGTGGCACCTGCGGCGGCAGCGTCGGCGACAAAGCGGTGGCCGTCGTGCTGCTCGCCGCGGATGGCGATGAAAAGGTCCCCGGAGGCAGCCCGGCGCGAGTCACGCTCGATGCGCGGAAAGACGGTGCGCTCCGGCAGCGTCCCGCGCAACTCGCCCCCGGTCCCGACGAGCACATCCTGCAGCTTGAAGGGATTCATCGGCCTCGTCCTCGATGGATCGCAGGTGCGGCCGGCATGCTCTCCTCGTCAGGCAATCGCTCGGCAACGCGCAGGACAGCGCTGCGGCTCCGCGGGTTGGCGGCCACCTCGGGTGCTGCCGGGCGGATAGCGCGGCCGCTCACCTTGCGCAGCCTGGGCGTGTGGCCGCAGACGCAGACCGGCAACCCTGGCGGGCAGACGCAGGCGGCTGCTTCCCGCGCCACGAACCGCTTGACGATCCGGTCTTCCAGCGAATGGAACGCGATCACCGCTAAGCGTCCGCCCGGCGCGAGGGAGCGGATCGCCGCTTCTAGTGCCGCCTCCAGCACCTCCAGCTCGCCGTTAACCGCGATCCGCAGGGCCTGGAATGTCCGGGTGGCTGGATGCGTATCGGCGCCGCGCCGCCCGCCCACGGCTGAGCTCACGACCTCAGCCAGCTTCGTCGTGGTCGTAATCGGCGTCCGCTCGCGCTCCCGGATGATCGCCGCCGCGATCCGGCGGGACTTCGGCTCCTCCCCATATCGAAAGAGTAGATCCGCCAACGCCTCGGTCGGCAGGCTGTTCACCAGATCTGCCGCGGACGAACCGCGAGTGCGGTCAAACCGCATGTCCAGCGGCCCCTCCAGGCGAAACGCAAACCCGCGCTCAGCCTGGTCGAGTTGGAAGGAGGAGAGCCCGAGGTCCAGCAGCACCCCATCGAGCGGCAGCACCTTCTCCCGGGCCGCAACGTCACCCAACTCGGCAAAGTTCGCGTGCGCCAGCCGCAGCCGACAGCCGATTCCGGGCTCGGCCGCGAGGGCGCGCCCACGCTCGATCGCCGCCGCGTCGGCGTCCAGCGCCAGCACCACCCCGTCCGGAGCACTGGCGTCCAAGATCGCCCGGGTGTGCCCACCACCGCCGAAGGTGCCGTCCAGATAGCGACCTCCAGGGCGCGGCGCGAGCGCGGTGACAACCTCGTCCAGCAGTACCGGCACGTGGCCGGGCTGACCGGCATCGCCCGGCTGGGACGAATGGCCGTCGGCATGGGGAAGGAAGGAACGGGTAGGCGTTGACATGGCGGAAGGATACTCGGGGAGCGACCCACGTCCGGGAAATCGGCTCCGAGGCCAAGGGAGGCTATCTAACGACCGGACCTGCGGCGTCACCGTGCTGCCCACGGCTAGATCATCGCGGCGAGGCGCTGGGCGATCGCCGCGCCATCCTCGTCCATCACGGCGTTGACGGCCTCCCAGCGCGCCGGGCTCCAGATCTCGAGGGAGGTGTTCACCCCGACCACGTACGCCTCGCGGTCGATCTCCGCGTAGCGCCGCAGTTCGGGCGGCAGCAGGATCCGGCCTTGGGCGTCAAGCTCCAGGTTGATGGCCTCCGCGAAGACCATCCGGCGGAATGTGCGAGCGTCAGGATCACTGATCGGCAGAGCGCTGACCTTCTCGGCAAGGGGGAGCCAGGCGGTCATCGGGTAGAGCGCGAGGCAGCGGTCGATCCCGCGTGTCAGCACCAACCCGTCAGCGAGGGCATCGCGAAACCGCGCCGGGACGGCCATTCGGCCCTTGGCGTCAAGGGTATGCGCGTACCGCCCGAGAAACATCACGGGCGCCGCGCGTTGGGGAGCGACCGCCGCCGCCACGTCGGGCGACGTTTGGCCGGGGTCCACCGACTCCAAGACCGAGCGTCCTTCAGGGGGCGATGCGCGGTGCGGTTGCGATGGGAAAGCGACCGAGAACCGGTCAGTTATCCACGAGGGACCCCACTTGTCCCCACTTTTCCCCACCGTTGTCCACAGAATAGGCCCTCGGACCCCTTCTGTCTACTCTTCTGACAATGAGAAGGGGCGCGAACGTACGTTGACAGGGCGGCACCGAGAGACTAAAATAGAACATAAGTTCTTATTCCGACAAGTCCCAACGGTGGCAAAACATGTGGAGGGAGACGATGTTTCTCGGATGGTACGACCCCGACAAAAAGTGCCCGGCTCGGATCAAGTTGGCAGAGGCGGTGGAGCGCTACGTTGAGAAGTTCGGCGCCCATCCGGAGGTCTGCCTGACCAACGTCGTCGACGCCACCGAGTTGGCGGCCGATAACGAGGCTCCCGCTCTGCTCGTCCGCGGCGTCGCGTACATCCCTCGCTTCACCTTCTACGTCGGCGTAGATGACTCCCCGGCGGAGACCCTGCCGGCCGCAGCGTAGGGGGCGTGAAGTCCTGGTGGCGACCCAGTTCCCGAGGCGTGCGTCACATCTTCGAGGCACCGGAGGCTGGTCTCGTCGTATCCCAGCGCTCTGCGTCCCGCGCGGGGCGATCCAGGGGCGTGACGTTATCAGGAAGGTTCTAGCCGGGGCCGGGATGAGGTAGCAGACATGAATAGACTCCGAGCCTGCACCCTCAGCAGCCTCGGTTGGCGGTTTGATCCGGCACCGACGGCGGGCAGCGGGGCTCGTCTGCCCTACTCGATCTCCGCTAGCACCGCCCCGATTTTGACCGCATCTCCAGCAGCGACACCCAGTGTGGTCACGGTTCCGTCTCGGTGTGCCACCAGCTCGTTTTCCATCTTCATGGCCTCGACGACGCAGATCAGGTCACCCTTCCGCACGTCCTGACCCGTCTCCGCCGCGACCCGCACCACCGTGCCTTGAATCGGGCTGCGTAGCTCCGCGCCGTCCGCCGGGACGTTCTCCCCGCGCTCTTGTCGCCGAGCCGTGGGAGAACGCTGCCGGCCGGTTGCCGGGGCCGTCCTCGGTCCCGGTACCGCTGCTAGCGTCGCCGGCAACCGCACCATCAGCCGGCGCCCGTTGACCTCCACAAGCATCTCAGAGACCTCGTCGGCAGGGGTCGCCTCCTCCGCACCTGGCACTTCGGCAGGCGGAGGCAGCACCTCAGGGTGGTCGGCGACGAAGGTGGTCGCCACCGCCCCGGCCCGGAACGCCGGGTGAGCCAGCACGGCGCGGTGGAAGGGGATCGTGGGCGGGACGCCACTGATCCGGAACTCCGCCAGGGCCCGCTCCATCCGCGCGATCGCCTCGTCGCGGTCCCGCCCCCAGGCAACCAATTTGGCGATCAGCGAGTCATAGGCGGGCAGGATCGCCGCGCCC
>JALYMD010000264.1 GCA_030773875.1 Chloroflexota bacterium
CGACCACCCGCTCCCGCCCCCTTCACCCAGCCCTGCCACCGGTCTGCCCCCAGCACCCATCCCCCAAATCCCTGCTAGGATCCGTCCCATTCCTGCTCGTCCGCGCGGGGATCAACCAGGCGCGATCCCACAGGAGGTCCATCTCATGACGGCGGAACCCGCGACCGGGTTGACGGCCAAGCGGCCGTTAGGACGAACGGAGCTCATGGTCCCGCCCCTCGCCGTCGGCTGCGCCCCCCTCGGGGACATGCCCGAGGCCTTCGCCTACGGAGTGCCGGAGGAGCGCGCCCTCGCCACCCTCCGCAGCGCCTTCGCCGGCCCCATCGCCTACATCGACACCGCCGCCCTCTACGGCGACGGCGAAAGCGAGCGCCGCGTCGGCCTTGTCATCAAGGAACTCGGCGGCCTCCCCCCTGGCGCCATCCTCCAGACCAAGGCCGGCCGCGATCCCAAGACCAACGACTTCAGCGGTGAGACCGTGGAGCGGCGCCTGGAGCGTAGCCTCCAACTCCTCGGGGTCGACCGCCTCGACGTCGTCCACCTCCACGACCCGGAATGGACCACCTTCGAGGCCGCGATGGCCCCCGGTGGTCCAGTCGAGGTGCTGAAGCGGTACCAGGCCCAGGGCGTGATCGGCCACGTCGGCGTCGCCGGCGGTCCCATCGACCTCATGCTTCGTTACGTCGAGACCGGCGCCTTCGAGGCCTGCATCACCCATAACCGCTACACCCTCGTCAACCGCTCCGCCGATCCCCTCCTGGACCTGGCGGCGGCCCGCGGCATCGGCCTCCTCAACGCCGCCCCCTACGGCAGCGGCGTCCTCGCCAAGGGCCCCGATGCCTACCCCCGCTACGCCTACCAGGACGCTCCGCCCGAGCTGGTGGAGCGCGTCCGCCGCCTGGCCGCGATCTGCGCCCGCCACGGGGTGCCCCTCGCCGCCGCCGCCCTCCAGTTCTCCACCCGGGATCCCCGGATCACCTCCACGGTCGTCGGCATGAGCGCCCCGGAGCGGATCGAGCAAACCCTCGACCTCCTCCGCAATCCGATCCCGGACGCCCTTTGGCCGGAACTCGCCTCCGTCCCCGCCGACACCGACGACCCGGAGGCCAACCGCTGGAAGTGACCGCCGCCCGATGCTCTCCCGCCTCCTTCGTAGCCCGCTGTTCGCTCGGAGGGCGCGCCGGTCACTCCCGTGGCGTCCTTCCTGCGTCCGCTCGATCCGAACGCGTCGGCCCCGGACTCCTCGGTCCCCGGTCCCCGCGCCGCCTGACCTGACGAAGCAGACACGAACGGAGGACGCCGGCGTGGCGGAGCGCGAGATCCGGATCGGGGTCCAGGTGCGGCCCCAGCACACCACCTATGCGCAGATGCGCGCCGCCTGGGCGGAGGCGGAGGCGCTCGGCGCGGACACCGTCTTCACCTGGGACCACTTCTTTCCCCTCTGGGGCGAGCCGGATGGCCTCCACTATGAGGGTTGGTCCCTGCTCGCCGCGATGGCAGAGGTCACTGAGCGGGTCCAGATTGGCCCCCTGGTGACTTGCAACTCCTACCGCAACCCGAACCTGCTGGCCGACATGGCCCGCACCGTCGACCACATCTCCGGCGGCCGCCTCATCCTCGGCATCGGTGCCGGCTGGTTCGAGCGCGACTACGCCGAGTACGGCTACGATTTCAAGACCGCCCCCGACCGCCTGCGCGACCTCGACGCCGCCCTCCCGGTCATCGAGGGGCGCCTCGCCAAACTCAACCCTCCGCCCGTCCGCGGCAAGATCCCGCTCATGATCGGCGGCTCCGGGGAGAAGGTCACCCTCCGCATCGTCGCCCAGCACGTCGACATCTGGAACGGCTTCGGCGATCCAACGGAAGCCGGCCGCCTCAGCGGCGTCCTTGATGCCTGGTGCGGGCGGGTCGGCCGCGACCCTGCCGAGATCGAGCGCTCGATCCTGCTCACCTCCCCGGAGCAAGTCGCGCGGGCCGAGGAGTACGTCGCCAACGGCATCACCCACCTGATCGGCACCGCCAACGGTCCGGACTTCGACTTCGCCGCCCTTCGCGACCTCATCCGATGGCGGGACACCCGCCGCGTCGCT
>JALYMD010000265.1 GCA_030773875.1 Chloroflexota bacterium
AGCGCGGCGTGATAGCTGGTGCCAATGCCGACGAGGAACACTCGGCGAGCACTGACTATCAACCCCGCCGCCTCGGCAGCCTGACCCCATCCGGTCGCCAGCAGGCGGCGAAGATCCTCCGGCTGCCTGTGCATGGTTCGGTACATCGCCGAGTCAGTGGTTGGAGCCGTCATGATTTCCATCCTTTCGATATTAGACGAAGAGGAATGGCGCGGGCCGCACTGCGCCGGTGCGGGAGCAGGCAGGCCTAACTCAGGTCAACCGCCGAGACCAAGGTGGGCACGCGTCCATCAGACCTCTTCCACCAACCCCGCCACAGACCCCTATCCTGCCGCTCGCACCGTGAGGCCGTCGTAGGCAATGTGAATGCCGCTGGGAAGCAGGGCCTCGGCAGCGGCGTGAGATAACTCGTGGCTGAGGTGGACGAGGTAGGCGGCGCGCGGGCGGAGCTCCTCCACAGTGGCGACGGCCTCTGGCAGGCTTAGATGGGTCGGGTGGGGACGCTCGCGCAATGCGTTCAGCACCAGCACGTCCAGGCCGCGAAGCAACTCCAGTGACGATGCCGGAATCTGCTTAGCGTCGGTCACATAGGCGAGGTCGCCGAACCGGTAGCCGAGGATAGGCAGACGGCCGTGGAACACCGGGACCGGCACCACCTCGCGGCCGAACAGGTCGAACGGCCCGTCCACCTCGTGCAGCGTCAGGTCCGGCTTGCCGCCGTAAAACGAGAACGTGTCGACAAACGTGTAGGCGTAGCGCTCCCGCAGGGTCTGGGCGGTGCCCGGATTGGCGTAGACGGGGATGTGGGCCTCCTGGAGTTCGTTGAACCGACGCAGGTCGTCGAAGCCGCCCGTGTGGTCGGCGTGGGCGTGAGTCATCAGCACGGCGTCGACGCGATCCAGCCCCGCCGCGAGGGCTTGGGTCCGTAACTCAGTGGCCGTATCGATTAGGTAGGTGCGACCAGCGCCTCGGTCACGGACGACCGCCGAGGTCCGGCTGCGGCGGTCTCGAGCATCGGTGGAGTGGCAGACGTCGCATGGGCAGCCGATCACGGGGATGCCATTCGACGTGCCGGTGCCCAAAAACGTCAATTCAATCTCGGCTTGGGTCATGGTCTCCCTGACGCCCGACGCGGCTTGCCGCCGAACGCCTCTTCACCACCGGCTACCGCTGGGCATGCGGCCCGAGTATAGCCTGAGCCTTCGGTGACACCATGTTGCGTTGCGGACGCCTAGGGATCATCCGCTCCTCTTTGGAAACCACCCAGGGAGGAGGGATCTGCCCGTCGGCCCATGATCTGTCCCCCAGCCCGCCATCTACAGTACCGTTAACGAAGGGCTGACTGGGCGTCCGGCGCGGGTTCGGGCTGGAGCGGGAACGGGGGCGGCGTTGGGAGCGAGGGATCTTGGGGCGCTCGTGGCGCTCGCAGCCCTCTGGGGGGCCAGCTTCCTGTTCATCCGGGTAGCCGCGCCGGCACTTGGTCCATGGCTGCTCATGGACCTGCGGTTCCTCGGCTCGGTGGCGGCGCTGCTGCTCTACGCAGCCCTCACCCGAACCCCCATCGTCGGACAGGGGGGCTGGCGAGCCTATCTGGCGCTCGGGACGATCAACGGTGCCCTACCGGCGGTGCTGGTGGCCACGGCAGCGCTTCACCTGACGGCTTCCCTGGGAGCAATCTTAAACGCGACGACGCCGCTCTTTGCCGCCCTGGTCGCCGCTCTCTGGCTCGCCGAACCCTTGACTGCCCGCAAGGCAGCCGGAATCGGACTCGGCACGGCTGGCGTGGGGGTCCTGGTGGGCTGGAGCCCTCTTCCCGTCAACGGGGCGGTCCTGCTCGCGGTGGCGCTCTCCGTCACGGCCACCGTCTGCTACGCCATCGCCGGGGTCCAGGTGGTGCGGGTGTTTCAGGAGGTGCCGCCACTCAGCTTAGCCGTGGGTCAGCAACTCGCGGCGGGGTTGGTGCTGCTCCCGTTCGCCGCAGCGACCCTGCCGGGTTCGCCTCCCTCAAGCGAGGTGATCCTGGCGGTGGTCGCGCTAGCGGTGCTCTCGACGGCGGTGGCCTACCTGCTCTACTTTCGGCTCGTGCAGCGGGTGGGGCCGACGAAAACGGCAACCGTCACCTTCTTGATTCCCGTCTTCGGCCTGCTCTGGGGCGCGCTCTTCCTCCACGAGCCGATCAGTCTGGGCACCGTGGTGGGCATGCTGGTGATCCTTGCCGGGGTGGTTTTGGTCACCGGTGTCCGTTTCCACTCGGGCCGGCATGCCCGGGCGCTGCCCGCCTCCCGCGGCTGACCGCGACCCTTCGATCGCAGGGGAGATCGACGTTCCGGAACGAACCCGATCTCGCCCCTCATCGCGCCGCTGACCAGCACAGAGTTTGGAAACTGATCTCCAATGGCGAATCTCCCGACGCATCCACACATCGCTGCCAGCGTACTGGAGCTGATTGGGGGAACACCCCTGGTGGCGCTGGACCGGCTTGGGGCAGGACTACCCGGGCGGGTCTTGCTGAAGATGGAACTCGCAAACCCGGGCGGCAGCGTCAAGGACCGTGCTGCGCTGCGCTGCCTGGAAGACGCCGAGCAACGGGGCGACCTTCGCCCTGGCGGGACAGTGGTGGAACTGACCAGCGGCAACATGGGCATCGGGCTCGCGATTGCCTGCGCGATCAAGGGCTACCGCCTGATCGCGGTGATGAGCGAGGGCAACAGCCCGGAGCGGCGGCGGGTGCTCGCCGCCTACGGTGCGGAGGTGATCCTGGTCCCGCAAGCCGCCGGAGGCCTGCCTGGCAAGGTGAGCGGAGAGGACCTGGCCCTCGTCGAGGAGCGCACTCGGGAACTGGTCCAGGAGCGGGACGGCTGGCGGCCGGACCAGTTTCGCACCCCCTCCAACGCCGCGGCCCACGAGGCGACTACGGGACCGGAGGTGTGGGCGCAGGCCGGTAGCACACCGGGCACAATCTGGGCGTTTGCGGCCATCGTCGGGACCGGGGGCACGTTCGTCGGGGTCGCGCGGGCGCTCAAGGCCCGAGATCCGGGAATCCGGTGCGTCGCGGCCGAGCCGGATGGAGCGGAGCCAATCGCGGGCCGGCCAATCACAAGACCGGGCCACAAGCTTCAGGGGGCCGGCTACGGGGAGATTCCTCCCGCATGGGATCCGGAAGTCTGCGACGGCACGCTGGCTATCACCGACGCGGAGGCAATCAAGGCTGCCCGCGCCCTCGCCCAGCGCGAGGGCATCCTGACCGGGTTCACCGGCGGCGCGAACGTGGCCGCTGCCCTTCGCCTCGCCGCGGACGCGCCACCGGGTACCGCGGTGGCGACCATCGCCAGCGACACCGGCCTCCGCTACCTCAGCACGGATCTCTTTGGGGAGTGATGAGCCTGCGGGGACAACTCCAGCAATCAGGGGTTGGCGTCAGGCCAAAGAAGGTGCGAGGG
>JALYMD010000266.1 GCA_030773875.1 Chloroflexota bacterium
TTCCAGAAGAGGCGCCATTCGCTGGCGCCATCGATGCGCGCCGCGTCGAAGAGGTCTTTGGAGATCGTGGCCAACCCCGCGAGGAAGAACATCGTGTGGTAACCGAGACCCCACCACCACTCCATGATTGCCAGAGAGAAGAAGACCAACTTCGGATCGCCCAGCCACTGGGGTTGGTTGTACACGTCATACAGATGGAGGACATCGACGAGAAACCAATTGATTGGCCCGATGTACAAGTCGTACATCCACTTCCAGAGCACGAAGATCAGGGGGCCCGGGATCATGGAGGGGATGAGGAGAACGAGACGGTAGAACGTGGCAACCTTGTTATTGGTGATCCGGTCGATCAACACCGCCAGGATCATCGGAATGAAGATCATGCCGGGCAGGAACAAGGCGGTGAAGATGGTTGCTCGGAGCAGCCCCTTCCGCATCAACGGGTCGCTCAGGGCGTCCCGGTAATTTTGCAGGCCGATCCAATGGACCGCTTCGCCTGTGCGGAGAAAGTGGTAATCGGTGAAGCTCAACCAGGCGACGCGGACGATCGGGTAGATCTGCCACCCGAGAAAGAAGACTATCGTGGGCAGCAGGAATAGCCAGCTTGCCGGCATCCCGGCAAGGACTGTTCTTCGCTGCCCTGTGGTGGCCTGTCCTCGCGCGACCGCCCGCGCCATTGCACTCCTGTTAGACGGGTCCCCGGAGGAACGGCGAGCCGGCGCGGCAACGGAGTTGGGGTGCTCGGTCTGGCCGCGCCGGTCGCTACGTCCCTAAGGCGTTGTGCCTTGTGGCTTACGAACCGGCCTTCTGCATCTCGGTCGTTACGGCGTCCTGAGCTGCTTGTAGGGCCGCCTTTGCATCCTTCGTCTCGCTCTTGAGGTACTTGACCCATTGCGGGCGGGCCACGGTGAACTGGCCGACGCTGAGTTTGGTCGGCGCGATCGCCTTCGCTGACTCCAGCCCGTCATAGATGGCGAACGCCCAGTCCGTCATCCAGGCCGGCCGATTGGCCTTGTACTCGTTCCAGATGGATTGGTAGACCGGGAGTTGGCCGACCGGGGTCTGCCCCTTCGACGGATCGCCGGTGACGGAGTGCTCCCAGATGCGCTGGTCGTAGGTCAGCGCCTTCATGTAATTGGCGGCCTGCTCCTTGTTCTTGCCGTACTTGAGCAGCACCGCGCCGGTGTCCCAAAAGACCGTTCCCCCACTGCCGCCTTCCTTGCGGGGAAGCGCGGCGAGCCGCAGCTTGGTCGGATCAGGCCACACCCCGGCGAACCGGAGATGAGCGTTCTCGTACTTGATGTAGTAGCCCACCTGCTGCTGGGCAAAGGCTTGCTCGTCTGGCGTGCCGTTGACGCCGGCGTCCGTCGTGCCCTCGTTGAGGACATCCGGATTGGCGTACTCCATCATCCGCTTCATGATTTCCAGCGCCTCCACGGCGGCGTCGCTGGTCCACATGAAGGTCCCATCTGGGTTGTAGACCTCGGTGCTGATGCTGTTGGCGATCGGAATCAGCGATCGCCAGTCGTGGAAGTCGAAGGTGCAGCCAAAGTTGGCCGCACCGCTTTCCTTGATCTTCTGGGCGTTCGCCAGATATTCGTCCCAGGTCTTGGGCGCGGTCTCAGGGTCAAGACCTGCCTTCGCGACCACGTCGGTGTTCCAGCCCTGCACGATGACGTCGAGCAGGAACGGCCACACATAGAACTGACCGTTGTAGGTTCCCTCCGCCCGCATCGCCGGCAGGATGTCGTCGAGTACGCCGGCAGGCAGGTACGGATCCCAGGGCTCGATCACGCCCGATTCGGCGAGTTGGATCATCTCCAGGAACGGAGTCACGCCGATGTAGAGATCCCAGGTGCTCTTCTGGTCCTTGGCCTCGGTGACAAAGATATCGGTGCTGAACCCGGCGCTTGGGGCGACATCGGCGTGGAAGGGGAAGGTCTTGCCGAACTCCTCGTCGACCTGAGTGATGGGCGCGTGGAGGCTGAGGATCCAGTCATAGTAGGTGACGTTGAGCTTGCCTTCTTCGGAGGCCAGGCCACCGCGAACCGATGCCTGGAGCAGCGCCCCAACCACCGGCGCGGTGAGCCCGAGCGCGGCCGCCCGCTGCAGCAGCTCCCGGCGATTGATCCGGCCAGCAAGGGCGTCCTGGAAAAGCGCGCGCGACGGGTGTCCTTCGGTCATGAAGACCTCCTCTGACGTCGATTCGGCGGCCACGACATCTGCGTCGCGGTCGGTTCGTTTGGGCGGGCCGGATTGTATGAAGGGGGGTGATGGGTGTCAAGCAACTGTCAACGAAGCAACGAAGCGCCAGCGGGACATTAAGAGGCCGAATGACGTCTGCCCAAACCAAAACAGAGAGGAGGGCACCACGCCCTCCCCTCCGGCAGCCAACTGAGGTTCGTTCCCCGGCCAGGGTTACCCCTTCACGGCGCCCAGGGTGAAGCCGGCGATGAAGCGGTCCAGGAAGAGGTTGTAGAGCAGGGCGATCGGGATAGCGACGATCACCGCGGCGGCCATCAGCGCCTGCCAGAAGAAGACGTCGCCGCGGATCAGCTCCGTCGTCACCCCGACGCTGATCGTCTTTCCGCTTGAGGAGGAGACGAACGCCAGCGCGTAGACGAACTCGTGCAGCGTTAGCGCGAAGGCGAAGACCACCACCGTCAGGATCCCCGGCACCGAGATCGGCAGCACCGTCCTCCAGATCGCTCCCAACCGGCTGTAGCCGTCGATCATCGCCTGCTCTTCAATGTCCCAGGGGATCGACTTGAAGAAGCCCATCAGCAACCAGGTGCAGAAGGGGATCGTGAAGGTCGGGTAGACCAGCACCATCGACCAGCGCGAGTTGTTGAGACCCACGTCGGCGACGATGCGCGAAAGCGGGATGAACAGCAGCGTCGGCGGCACCAGATAGACGAGGAAGATGCCGATCCCCAGGCTCTCGCCCCAGCGGCCCGCCAGCCGGGTCAGGCTGTAGGCAGCCGGCACCGTCGCCACCACCGTGATCAGCACCACAAACACCGCCACCAGCAGTGTGTTGCCAACAAAGGTCAGGTACTTGGTCTGGGTCACGAGAAGGTCGATATTCCCGAGCGTCGGCGGCTCGTTGAAGAGGAACGGGTTGTTGGTTCGGGTGTAGAGGTCCGTGTTCTGCTTGAAGACCGTGATCACCATCCAGGCAAAGGGAAGCGCCGCGAACAGGGCGAAGAACGTCGCTACCGCGTAGATGATTCCGCGCGCCCCGGCCCGCTTGACGCCGGCCAGGGCGGTTCCAGTTCCGGTCCCTGCCATCTCAGGTCGTCTCCGTTCGTCGCGCCATCCGCAGCATCAGCACCGCCACCCCGGCCAGCACTGGGAAGAGGAACATCGCGATCGCCGCTCCCTGGGCCAGGTTGCCGCCCTCGATGCCTTTGAAATAGGCCCAACTGGCGAGGACCTGGGTGTTGTCGATCGGGCCGCCGCGAGTCAGGACGTAGACCACGGTCATGTCCGTGAAGGTGAAGACCATCCCGAACAACGTCGCCACGGCCATGATCGGCAGCAGGAGCGGGATGCGGATGTAAATCAATTGGCGCCAGAAACCGGCGCCGTCCACGTTCGCCGCATCCTTCACATCCTGCGGGATCGCGGTCAGCCCAGCCAGCAGGATCACCGTCGCCAGGGGCAGCGTCCGCCAGGTGTGAATCAGCAGCACGGAGAGTTGGGCCAAATCGGCCTTCGCCGTCCAGTACATGTTCCCTCGAGGGCCGAAGATGGTCCCAGGGCCGAGGAGATTCACCTGCCGCAGCACCCAGTCGATCGGGCTGTAGACCGAGTCCAACAGCCAGAGCCAGCCGATTGCGCCAAGGGCGATCGGGGTCGTCCAGGGCAGCAGCACCAGGAAGCGGACGAGGCGCTTGCCCTTGAAGTCCGCCGAGAGAACCAGCGCCAGGATGTTCGCCAGCGTCAGGACCAGCACCTGGGAGACAAGGGTGAAGATGAAGGTGTTGCGCAGTGCCTTCTGGAAGGTCCCGTTCTTGGCCACGTCCACGAAATTGCGGAACCCGACCCAGTCCAACCCCTGGTCACCGACCGTCACGTCGCTCATGCTGTAGGCAATCGCGAGGCCGAGCGGAAACCCGACTAGGGCGACGATGTAGACGACCGCGGGCAGCAGCATCAGCGGCCCGAGGACTCCTTCCCGGTCCAGCAGGTAGCGGCGTTCCCGGGTCTCTGGTGGATGCGCGGCGGCGATGGTGCTCATGGTTGGGTCCCTGCTCGTCTCTGCTGAACGGAAACCGGAAGGTCCCGCCGCTCCACGCGGCGGGCTTCGGACACGATAGTCACACGCTCTACTATCGGCGCGATCCTGGCTGGAACCGCGCTCACGCCGGTCCCGGCACCCGCAACCCCGTCGCCGCGTCGAAGCGCTTGAGGTCGCGGGCGAGAACGGCGAACTCGTACCCCCGCCCTGGCTCAGCCGGCACGTCGACCGTGGACGGGAAGCGGGCGACCGCCTTGGTCCCCTCGACCTCCCCATACACCAGCCGCTCCGCCCCCAGGTACTCCTCCCGCGTGGCGAGGTAGTGGATGGGGACGAGATCGCCGCCTGCGCCTTCCAGCATCTGCCGGGGGGCGACGTGCTCCGGCCGGAACCCGAGCAGGTGGCCGTTGCGGGGGATCAGGTTCATCGGCGGCGAGCCGAGGAACGTGGCGACGAAGGTGTC
>JALYMD010000267.1 GCA_030773875.1 Chloroflexota bacterium
GCCGCCGCCTCCCGGAACGGACCGTAGAATCCTGAGGCGTACTTGGCTGCGTAGGACATGATCGCTACCTCGACGTGGCCGGCGCGGTCGAGGGCCGCGCGGATCGCGGCGACCCGACCATCCATCATGTCCGAAGGGGCAACGATGTCGGCTCCGGCCCCCGCATGACTGACCGCCGTGCGGGAAAGCAGGCCCAACGTCCGGTCGTTGTCCACATCTCCACCGACGAGGATGCCACAATGCCCATGGTCGGTGTACTCACACGCACAGACGTCCGTGATCACCAACACATCGGGCGCGTGCCACTTGATAACCCGAACCGCCTCTGGCACGACCCCATCCGGGTCGTAGGCGCCACTGCCTGACGGGTCCTTCTCCGCTGGTATCCCGAAGAGCAGCACGGCGCCAATACCAAGCTCAGAGAGATCGTCCAGCTCCCGCGGCAACTCATCCACCGAGAGCTGGAACTGCCCTGGCATCGAGCCGATTTCCCGGCGTACTCCGGCCCCATGGGTAACGAACAGGGGATAGACGAAGTCATCGGGCGCGAGTGGCGTCTCCCGTACCAGGCGCCGTACCGCCTCGCTTCGGCGCAGCCGCCGCATCCGTCGAAAAGGCGGGTACGGGCTTCCCTGCCCCGTTACCGCTTCCTCCTCGTATGGTCCGAACATCGGCCCCCTCATCGTGTCGCCTGCTGCGGGACAAGAACATTTATTCCGGTACCCGTTGCCGTCTCGCCTGCCGCAACCGCCGCTTGATGTTGAATCAAGGCATTCACGAGCCCGTCCACCGTCGACTCCTCGGCCACGACATCGGGTTCGATCCCATGCCGCCGCGCCGTCTCAGCAGTCATCGGTCCGACGCAGGCGACGACCATCCGCTGAAGCACACTCGACGCATGGCCCAGGGCCTCGACGAGGTTGCGGACGCTGGACGGAGACGCGAATGTCGCGACATCGATTGCCCCACGCAGCATCCGATCCCGTACAGGAGGGGAAATGGCGACAGGTGAGGTGCGGTAGGTCTCGACGCTGTCAACGAGGGCGCCAGCCGCTCGCAGTCCCTCTGCAAGGGTTTTCCGGGCGAGATTGCCCTGCGGCAGCAGGATCCGTTGCCCAGCAGCGCCAAGATCGGTCAGGGCTTCGAGAACCGCCTCAGCCGTGAACTTCTCCGGTACCACATCCACGGACACCCCGTACGCCTCAAGTTCGCCAGCGGTCGTCGTACCAACCGCCGCGACCCTGGTGTGGTCAAACAGGGCCGAATCGTAGCCAACCTGCTGAGAGCGCTGCCGTATCTGCCGCACTGCATTGGCGCTCGTAAACACGATCCATTCGTACTCACCCGCCCAAAGCCGCTGGAACGCCTCGTCAAGCGACGCCCAATCGAGGGGTGGGTCGATCCTCAGGGTCGGGGCCTCGACAGGCTCGGCACCAGCAGCGAGGAGGGCCGATGAGAGGTCCCTAGCTTGTTCAGGAGCCCGTGTCACGAGCACAGTGAGACCCGCAAGTGGTGCTCGCGACTGAGGCTTGGTTGCCGGGACGACGTGCCCTGAGCGATGGACGGAGGCCAGCATGCGGCGAGCAAGCTCCATCGCCAAATCCTCTGCATCTGCGACGGGCAGATCCACATCGTCCCACTCCGCATGCCGGCCATCTTCCGCCCCAAGCATGCATCGCAGCCGGACGCGATCGCCGATTACCTCTGCGTGAGCACCAATCGGCGTGGTGCAGCCCCCACCGACGCCTCGCAGGAACGCCCGCTCCACGCGCACCGGCACGGACACGGCTGGGTCATCGAGATCGGCAATGAGCCGCCCCGGCCCCTCGTCCTGGATGCGTGTTTCCACCGCTAGGGCGCCCTGACCAGGCGAAGGAATCGAGCGATCGAGCGGTAGGTACTCCGTGATGACGTGATCCCACCCCATCCGGGTCACGCCGGCAGCCGCGAGGACGATCCCGTCGATGTCCGGTTCCAGCGACCTCCGCAGACGGGTATCGACATTGCCGCGCAGGTCCACGATTCGAGCATCAGGGCGCTGTGCCAGCACCTGGGCGGCGCGGCGGCGAGACGATGTCCCAATCAGGGGCGATGGCGGCAACTGTGCGAGCGGGCACCCGTGTCGCGACACCAGGACATCGCGCGGGTCCTCTCGTATTAGGAAGGCGGAAAGCTGCAGCCCGCTCGGTCTCTCCGAGGGAAGGTCCTTAGCGGAGTGGACCGCAGCGTCGATCGTACCGCCTGTTAGAGCCCCCTGAAGAGCAGACGTGAAGACACCGCGTCCGCCAATCAGAGTCAGCGGGGACGTCTTGTCAACATCCCCTTCTGTTTGAATCACCTCCGTCGCCGTCTCCACCTCCGGGTGACGAAGGCGAAAGATTCGCTCGACTGCCCCGGTCTGCGCGAGGGCCAGCGCACTGCCCCGCGTGCCGAAGCGGAGGATCGGCATCTTTACGGTCGACAGCGCCATGCTAGATCGATCCGATCGGCGGGATCGCGAGGGAGGCGGAGCGCCGGTGCTCGGGACGCGCTTCGTTGGCGCGGCGGGTTCCGCAGGCCGGCGAGGGACAATTGCCAGATGATTCAGCGGAACCAGCCACGGCTAAAAACCTCGGTAATACTCGAATTTCTATGCAAAATAGGGCAACTACCCGATTCTAGGCAACCCGCTTTTTGAGTGTCAAGGTTGCAGATGGAGTCCGGGAAGGCGTGCCGAATCTGAAGCGGACAGGCGGGTATTGAGGCCTCGAGACACCCTCGGATGAGGCGGCAGCAAACCGGCCCGACAAGCCATCTCCCCGGTTCTCCAAGTGTCCTCTCTATGAGAGCATTCACTTAGCGGATATTGCACTTCGGCGCTCCGGAACGTCCTCTTGTGGTACACTTCGCCTTCGCGGGTGCGATGGGCACCCGGTTTTTCGTGCGCGCTCGTCTCAGG
Source organism: Chloroflexota bacterium (assembly GCA_030773875.1). Next base: position 2,939 of record JALYMD010000267.1, read on the forward strand.
CACTCGCCGACGACGGCCGCGAGTCCTTAGAGACGAGCGATGACCGATCCCCACATCGAAGCCGATCCCGAGGACCACTACGAAGGCGACCCCACGCCGGCCGAGCCCGGTCCGGAGGCCGAGGCCCCGGCGAGCGATGCGACGGACACGGCATCCGCGTCGACGGAAGACGGACGTCAGGAGCGCCGAAGCCGCGGTTCCGCAGCCCGTCGCGCCACCGCGACGGCGACGCCGAAGCCACTCTCGCCCTATGCCGTGATTGAAACCGGCGGCAAGCAGTATCGGGTGAGTGTTGGCGACCACATCTCCGTTGAGCGGCTTCCAGCAGAGGCGGGCGGTGATATCACCATCGACCGCGTGCTGCTCCTTGGCGGAGATGGGGGTACTCGAGTTGGCACGCCAACCGTGAGCGGCGCTGCGGTGACAGCTCGCGTTGACGAGCACTTTCGGGGCGAGAAGATTGTCGTCTTCAAGTACAAGGCGAAGAAAGGCTACCGGCGGCGGATTGGCCACCGGCAGTCCCTGACCCGCCTCACCATTACGAACATCGCTGGCTAGGCCCCCCGTCGCGCTCCGCGAGATCCGCCTGGTTGGCCTACGGAGAGAGAGGAGCAGACCATGGCCCACAAAAAGGGTGTCGGAAGTTCTCGCAACGGCCGTGACAGCCGCGCGCAGCGGCTGGGCGTGAAGCGCGCCGATGGCCAGGCGGTTCGAGCCGGCACGATTGTCGTCCGCCAGCGGGGGACGGAGTTCTGGGTCGGCAACAACGTCGGCATCGGCAAGGATCACACGATCTACGCCAAGATCGACGGTGTCGTCCGGTTCGAGCCGGTGACCCGCAACAAGCGCAAGATCAGCGTCTACCCGCAGGAGATGTACCCGGTCGGTGGTGGCGCCTTCTACGCTGATGGGATCGGTGCCACCGAGGTGGTTGCCGAGCCTGTCGCCACGGCGGCCGACTAGCGCCGGCCGTCGCGTTCCTCGTTCCCTGTGCGAGCTGGAGAGATCAGCTCGTCGCCCATGCATTCACGGAGTAGCTCCACATGAAGGCCGCGATCCATCCGAACTACGTCGAGGCGACGGTTACCTGCGCCTGCGGCAACACCTTCACGACCCGCTCCACGAAGCCACAGCTTCGGACGGACCTCTGCGGCGTCTGCCACCCGTTCTACACCGGCGAGCAGCGGATTGTTGACTCCGCTGGCCAAGTCGAGCGGTTTATGAAGCGCATGGAAAGCGCTTCGGCTGGCACTGCCCGTCCTTCTAAGCGGCAGCAGCGACTCACGGCCCGGGCTGAGGAGCGCGCCGCCCAGCAGCGTCAAGCCCAGGAAGCGGCAGCAGCGGCGGCTGCTGAGGAGGCCGCCCAGGTAGACACACGGCGCGCGGCGCGGGCTGATGGCCCGGGTGGCGCCGAGGCTCCGACCATCCCAACCCCGATCCAGCCGGATGCTCAGGCGTCCGGCGTCGAGACCGGAGAGGCAGCCGCTCAGCGATAGCTTCCAGACTGTCTCATTGAGTTGACATCGGCGCGGCGAGGGGCGGTCCTATGG
>JALYMD010000268.1 GCA_030773875.1 Chloroflexota bacterium
GATGTCGCGGTCAAGCAGAACCCGGGTGAGCGGGTCTACGGGATGGGCGACATCCTCATTGAGACCACGGATACCACGGCCCCGGATTGGAGTCTGCTCAACGTCCGCGACCCGGACCGCGTCAAGGATTTGATCCGGGAGGCGGCTCGCGCCGAGCGCCAGCGCCGCCGCGTCCTGCTCCGTGACGAAGTGTGACGGGCAGGACGTCAGGAAGGCAGACGCCAGAGGCCAGTTGTTCAGATGGCGGATGGCGGGGCGAGACGGCAGATCGGGTAGTGGCAGCGGTTCCGGCACCACCTCAAACTGCCGCCCGGTGCACTTCGACCCATTCGGCGTCGAAGCAGGTTAGCAATCGGGATCCCCTCTCCCGAAATCAGGAGAGGGGCTGGGGGTGAGGGCCGGTTTACAGCTCGGTGACGACGGGCAGGATCATGGGCCGGCTCTTGGAGCGTCGGTAGAGGGCCTTGCCGACGGTCTCCTTGGCGCGCTGCATGAGGTGGCCGTACTGTGGCTCGCCCCGGCCGCGGCGCTCCAGGGTGCGCCGGAGGTCCTGCTCAGCTTCCCGCAGGGCGCCGTTCTGCAGCTCCGGCTTGAGCCCCTTGGCGATCAAGTCCGGCCCGGCGATCAACTCGCCGGTCTCTCGGTCGACCACGATGGTGACGACCACCACGCCGTCGTCCGCGAGGTGCTCGCGGTCGCGGAGCTGGACCTGGCCGTTGCCGCGATCGCCGAGGCGGTCGACCAGGATCGAGCCAGAGCGGACCTTGCCGCGCTGGGCCGCGCTGTCTCGGGTGAACTCCAGCACCCCGCCGATCTCCGGCAGCAACACCCGGTCGGCTGAGATCCCGGCCTCGGCGCACAGCTCGCGGTAGAGCACCATGTGGCGAAACTCGCCGTGGATCGGCACCGCGAACTTGGGCCTCAGCAGGTCAAGCATCTTCCGCAACTCGTCCCGCCCGGCGTGACCGGAGACGTGGACGCCGCGGTCCCGTGCGCTGTAAACGACGCGGGCGCCGCGCCGGAACAGGTTATCGATGGTGCGAGTGACTGTCTCCTCGTTGCCGGGGATCGGGGTGGCGGAGAGCAGGACCACGTCGCCCTTGCCAATCCGGATCTTCGGGTGCTCGGCGGCCGCGATGCGGGCCAGCGCCGCCGCCGCCTCGCCCTGGCTACCGGTGATCACCAGCACCCGCTGCTGCTTCGGCAGCTTCAGCACCTCGTCCAGCGGGGCCATCAACCCTTCCGGCGGGTCCAGGTAGCCGAGCTCCTGAGCGACGCGGGCGTTCTGCTCCATGCTCCGGCCGGCGACAGCCACCTTACGGCCGTACTTCTGGGCGGCCTTGAGGGCCATGTAGATGCGGCTGATGTTGGAGGCGAAGGTGGCAATCACCACCATCCCCTTGGCCGCCTTGATGGTGGCGTCCATCTTCTCCAGCACCACCCGCTCCGACGGCGTGCTGCCGTCGGTCTCGACGCGGACGGTGTCGGAGAAGAGTGCCAAGACCCCCTCGTCGCCGAGGCGGCGGAGGCGGCGCTCGTCGGTCGGCGCGCCCATCACCGGGGTCGGGTCGAACTTGAAGTCGGCTGTATCCAGGATGGTGCCGACCGGGCTGTGAACGGCAACGGCGTTGGTGTCCGGGATGGAGTGGGTCACATGGACGAACTCCACCGCCAGCGTGCCGAGCTGGACCCGCTCTCCCGGCTGCACAGGGTGTAGCTCGACGGTCTTGTCGAGACGCGCTTCCAGCAGCTTACGCTCGATGAAGCCCAGCGCCAGCGGGCTGCCGTAGATCGGAATCGGCGCGGCGTCCGCGATCTGCGGCAGCACATAGGGCAGGCCGCCGATGTGGTCCTCGTGGCCGTGGGTGATGACGATGGCCCGCAGGTTCCGGAGCCGCTCGCGGACGTAGCTGACGTCCGGGATGATCAGATCGATCCCGCGCTGCTCCTCTTCCGGGAACTTCCCGCCGCAGTCGAGCAGGATCAGGTCCTGCCCATACTCGACGGCGGTCATGTTCTTGCCGACCTCACCGACCCCGCCAAGCGGGATCACCCGGAGACGGTCACCCGCGCCTCCGGCAGCCGTGCCACCGCCCGCTGCCGTTTGGGCCCGGCGTGCGCGGGGCGGATTCCGGCGCTGCCCGTCGCTTTGAGCGCGATCTGCCCGGCTATCGCGGGAAGTTCCAGGAGCGGCCGGCGCATGGCGCTGTCGTGACGGCTCGATGCGCTCAGGAGCGGCCTCGTCGCTGCGTGGCCGGCGAGGGCCCTGCGGCACGGGCGGCCGGCGGCCAGGACCAGGGCCGGCCGGTTTGCCGCGTCCGCCCTGGGTCCGGGTCTGGTCGCCGCCCTCGGATCGTCCTTGGCGACTCTGCGGGCGGCCCTGCCCCGCTCTCTGCGCCGCCCCACGTCCCTGACCGCTTCCTGCTTGTCCAGGCTCGCGCCGCTCACGGCCGCCTGGCTGGCCCTGCCCCTGGCGCTCGCGTGACGCTCCCTGCCCAGCTGGAACCTGGCCAGTCCCCGGCCCCTGGTCGCGAGTCGTGCCGGCGCTCGCGTTCGACGGTCGGCGCCGCCGGCGGCCGCGCCGCTGGCCGGTCCGCTCCCCCGCCTCGGCTCCCGCGTTCCCAGGAGCATCCCGCTCGTCGGTTTGCCCGGACTCCCGGGCGGTTCGCTGCTCGTTGCTGTCGTCGTTCTGCACAGTTTGTCCTCTCGTCTCGTTCCTGTGACTGTCATTCAGTCTGCGTGATCACGCTCGACACTCGGCGGATGGATCGCCGGGGACGGATTCCGGCCGGTAAGGCCAGGTTGGCCATGTTGGGCTATAGCCCTTGTATACCCCGCCGGTCCCCGTTGTGACCTCTGCCGGCTTGGTCTCCGGAGCGTGGGGGCCACGCGGGTGCGGGGGCACTCCGCGGACTCCACGGAGAATTCAGGTGAGGCCGCGTTCCCGACCCGCTTGCTGATGTACCCCACTACTGGCAGAGAAGCTCGCGGGCCAGCTTCACCGGCAACCCGGAGCCGGCCGTGCAACGCACCTTCACCGAGTGTGGTGCCGAGAAGCGGACCCCAAGGCTGAATCGGACGATCAGACCCTGCCCCAGTCAATTCGTGGATCCGCGAGCGCTCCTAATTCAAGGCCGACAACGACCATGGAAGGTGGCCCGACGAGCCCCCACAATGGAGATGGGCGTCTACCTGCCCCTCGTTTGGCTCAGGGCTAGGGCATCGGCCCGTTGCCGACCTGATTCGATTGACCTCCCACACTCCAGTACCACCGCCATCGTCGCTCCGAGAACCACGAAGGTGACGCCGGAGCCCCTTGGCGACGCCATAGATGGATCCAGCATGCCCCCGACAAAGGGGGTCATCCTGACCGCTCTGCTCGGGTCATCACGATTGAGGCGACCGGCTCGTCGCCACCGTTGCCCCACCGGTTAACGTCCGCGCGGCGCTGGCTCTTGAAGAGCCAATCCTCGCCTTGCCACGACCGGGTTTGGCCGCAGGCTTGGATTCACGGCCGCGGGACACCCCGGATCCACTTGGCTTCCCGGCTCGGGCGGGGTGTTCCCGTCCTCTGGGCGAGTCCCAGCAGTGCTGGGTGCGGCCAGTCCAGCCCATTCGGGCTCGCGGCGGAGCCACCCACGCAACTCCATCACGGCATAGTGTAGCGTGCCTGGCGATTCGCGGGAGCGAAGCCAGACCGAGGGGTGGTCAGCGAGTGAGGACGAAAACGGCTACCGCCACGACGATGACCGCCACAGTGGCAATCACGCAGCCGACCGCAAAGATGCTGCCGGTGCCGACCGTCTCGCTGACCCCGTCTGGCTCGGCCCGGGGCTCGTCTGCCGGACCAAGCTCCCCCTGGGCGTGGGCCCCGAGGTCGCGAAGATCCGTCGCCTCTACCGGAAGCGGTCGATCTCCGGGGGCTCTGTCTGGTTGCCCCATCCTGGGTTTGCCACGCGAGGGACTATCCTCAGTCGACATGGGGGCTCCAGCAAGCGATGCGACGTCCTACAGGACGAGAAGAGGACCTTATTCTGCGAAGAAGGTGGCAAGCCGCCAAGCGCCGTCCTCGTAGACAAACTCCAGGGTCTGGAATTCTTCCTCGACGTCAATCCGAACCGCAACGACCGCCGAGGCACGGTCCTCATCCTCGAGATCCAGATCGCCGGCTCGCTCCCAGGTGATCGGCACAGCCAGGAACGGGGTCAGGGTGTCGACAAGGTCGGCCTCAGTGCTGTCGGGACCGAGCGCCTGCACGAGATCCCTCCGCAGCCCCTCACTGAACAGCGGTAGAACGTTGGCGGGGTCGCCAGAGGCCCAGCACGCGGTGAGCTGGCTCAGGAGCTCGTCGATCGCCGCCTCCGGGTTGTCCGGGTCCGGCTCACCCTGGGTCGCCTCCTCGTCAGCGTCGGGAGTGGCGGCCCGCCCAACCTCCTCAGCAAGGGCATCCAGGGGATCGTCCGCGTCCGGGGTGGCTGGAGGTGTCGTGACGCCAGCATCGGCGTCGCCGCCTTGGCCGGTCAAGCACGCGACGAACGCGCCAAGGTCGCGGGTTGCGAGAAGGAGCCGCCGCGGCGCACAGCCTTCCTCCACTGGGGTGAGACTGAGGCCGGTGCCAACCCGGTCCCACGCATAGGTCGCCGACGCCGCAGTGCCCGTCGCGGACGCCAGGCCGGCACATGACAGGATGCCGCCCTCGTCGGTGATAGTGATCTGATCGCCCTCGATCTCATAGGTGCCGGTGATGAGATCACCGACATCCTGGCGGCGGACGGTGTAATTACCATCCTCGCCAAAGGAGATGCGCCATTTGCCGATCAGGCTCGGACCGCCAGCGAGATCCGCGGGTACGTCCTCCCGGGTGATGGCAACGCTGTACTCCCCGGCGATCTCGTCCCGCTCTCCCCCCCTCTGACCCGCCACTCGGAAGGGGGAGCCCAGGGCGATGACGAGGCTGAGGAGCATGGTGACCGCAATCGTTGCGGCGCGGACACTGGGCATGGATCGTCTCCTCGTGCACCACGTGCAGCCGGTGGCCGCTCGTGGTGAGGTCGCGCGTCCCGCGCCGGGGTTGATACCGGCGCGCCCGCGACCTCGAAAGCAGGCCTGAACGGATGGCAGTTTGACGCGTCCGGTCGCGTCCGACAATGCGCTGCGTCACAAATTCGGCGTCGTCAAGGGGGGGGATCGATACGCAGGCGATTGACGCCAGGGATGCCGAAGTCTAGCATGCCCTCGTCAGAACACGTCCTCGTGCTGGCGGCCCGCGCTCGGCGAGCCATCAGGCCAGCTAAGAACAGACCTGGTCGGCCTCGGCCCGATCCGCTTTTCGGAAGGGACTCCGGCTTGCCGGCTCTCGTGGGGTACGCGGAGCCGACAGGCCGTGGCACCGTCATCGTTCCCGATCGTGTCCGCGTTCCATGTCTCTCGTTGTCCACCGGCGCCACCTCCGGCGTTCCCGTTGCCGCCCTCACAACGCGGCCGGGACGGCGGGACGGCGTTGGTGATCGTCGTCACCGGCGGGCGACCGGCCGGATCGCCCCGAACCATGGAGGGTCCCTATGCGCCAGTCCACCCGCGCCCGCTCCCGCGCCGTCGCCTGGCCCGACCAGAGCCGAACCCATTGGCTCCTGCTCGCCGCCGCCTGCATGGTGGTGCTCCTGCTGCCGCGGGGCGTTGGGGCAGAGGAGCCGGGCGAGGATCGGTCCGTGATCGGCCACTTCGATCTCCTGGCGCCCGTGAAAGATTCCCTCAGCGGCGCCGCGTGGCTGGCCGCGGAGGGGATGGACCCCCGATTCGCATCGGTTGCCAATGGGCGCGGCCCAGGTGGCACGTCGGCGGGGTTTGCTGAGGATCTGGCGGCTCCCGGTCCTCAGTCTGGCGTCGCCCGATCCGCGGCCGCGCCGCTCGTGCCGTTCCGGAACCCTGGCCCGGCCTTCAGCCGCAACCAGATCATCACCCGCCAACTGGGCCTTTTCCCGATCCAGACGGAGCCGCACATCGCCGTTGACCCAACCGATCCGCAGCACCTGGTGATGGGGACCATCGACTACAACTTCCCCTCGATGTCCACCTACACCAGCTTCGATGGGGGGGAGACCTGGGACGGGCCGAATCAGGTGCCCTACTTCCAGGAGGACGTCACCGCCGCCGGTGACCCGGTGCTGGCCTTCTCCTCCGACGGCAAGCGGGTCTACCTGACCTCCATCTCACTTGGTTTTGAAGAGTTCGTCCTTGGCTCCCTGGTCTCCTACACGGAGGGCAGCAGCATGGTGGTCTCCCGAGCAGACGACGGCGGCCTGACCTGGAGCGACGCGATCTCGGCCGCCCGCAGCGACGTGGTTACGACCAGCAACGTCGATGAGGAGGGCAAGGAGCGCGGCGAGATCAAGAGCGCCTTTCTGGACAAGCCCTGGATCGCGGTCGGTCCGGACCCAGAGGATCCTTCCAAGGACATCATTCACCTCTCCTACACGGAGTTTGCGACCACCTACCGCGTCCTCTACGCCGACGAACTGCCGTTCCTGACCTCCCCGTACACGGAGACCACGATCCGCGCTGTCCGCTCGACCGATGGGGGGATGACCTGGAGCGAGCCGCTGGGGGTCAGCCCGACGGTGCTTCAGGCCGAAGGCGCCAGCGAAGAAGGCGAGGAGGAGGGTCGCGGGCTGGCCGTCAACGACGACGGTGAGCCGATCGCGGCGGAGGCCGGCACGGCGGCCGACGGCGGCCTGACGATGCAGGAACTCCAGGAGGAGGGCCAACTCGGCGAGGAATCGAACCGGACCGTTCAGGGCTCGCAGCCCAAGGTGTTTCCCGACGGTACCGTGGTGATCGCCTACGTGGACACCACGAACGACGGCGTGCAGGAGGGGTTGGCCGCGATCATGGTCACGACCTCCAAGGATGGCGGCCAGAGCTTTGGAGATCCTATCCAGGCTGGGGTCTTCCGGGAGCCCCACTTCAACTCCCGCAGCGCCTCCTTCCGCTATTGGGGCACCGTCTTCCCGCAGCTCGCGGTTGGGCAGAACCAAGAGGTCTACGTCCTTACCACCGCTCCGCCCCCGGATAAGCCGACCGACGACGGGGACGTCTACCTCATGCGCTCCCTGGATGAGGGCAAGACCTGGGCACCGCCGCAGCGCCTCAACGGCGATGACACCGACCACCTCCAGTTCTTCTCCTCCATCGCCGTGGCCCCGAACGGAACGGTCCACGCGATGTGGGGTGACATGCGTGACGATCCAGACGAGGTCCGGTACCACATCTACTACTCGGAATCGACCGACCAAGGGGAGACCTGGGGCTTCACGATTCCGGACCAGGATCTAACCGTCGCCGATACCCGGGTCACGGACTTCGCCTCCAACTCGCTGCGGGGCTTCCCCGGTGGTCGCTTCATCGGCGACTACTTCTCCCTTGCCGCCAGCGACGAGGATGTCTACATGGTCTGGGCCGACACTCGCCTCGGCGAGTTTGGCGGTGCCAACCAGCAGATCGGCTTCGCGCGCAAGACAGCGATCGCGGCTCCCTCGATCGTCCTGAACCCGCCCACGGGGACGGCCGGACGGGAGGTGACCCTGCAGGGCTACGGCTTCCAGGGCAACAGCAACGTGGCGATCACCGTCGGGGACGCCGCCATCTCCACCCAGCGGACCAACGAGAAGGGGGAGTTCACGGCAACCCTCTACATGCCGTTGACCGGCGAAGGCGCTCAGAATGTCAGTGCCTTCGACGAGACGGGGAACGCGGCCAGCGCTTCTTTCTACACCGAGTTCGGCTTTGACTCGGTGCGGCGCTCGCAGGAGGCGCTGGAGGACCAGATCGCCGCGCTACAACCAGGCGTTGGCGCTGCAGCGGTGTCGACGCCGAGCACGGCTCTGCCCTCGCCTCCGGCGGGACCGGCGCCGACCTCCAGCCCAACCACCCGCTCCAGCAGCCTGCTCGGCGGTGGCACGCCAGCCGCCGCAGCCACGCCAACCGCAACACCGGACGAGACCGGATCGGTTGGCTCGACCGCCGGGGGTCTCGCCTCCGGCCGCACGACCCGCCTACCGGATGGGGAACTCGGCACCCTCGCCGTGGGGCTTGCCGCAGTCGGATTCGGAGCGCTGGCGTGGCGACAGCGGCGGGCGATCTAACGTGCGACTGGCGCTCCTCCCCGAACCTGCCTGGGGAGGAGCGTACGGATCGGAGCAACTGGGGGCGACATAGCGTCTGCTCCCCGGCCTCGCGCCGGCTCCAAGCAACGACTTCGACGGTCGATACCGGACAGGCTCCTCTCGACGTGCCCAGCACGGGACCGAGGAGCGCCCGAACGGACGCCGGCCACGTCGCAGCTCAACGCGCCGATGTGCTACCGTCCGGAGCATCCAAACGATCCCACCCGTCCCCGAAGGAGACGACCCATGGCTGACCTTCGCTCGCTGCTCGAGGATGTCGCGGCTGGGCAGCTGTCGCGGCGCCGCTT
>JALYMD010000269.1 GCA_030773875.1 Chloroflexota bacterium
CGATCTCGACAGCCCCGAGGCGTGCGTTCTCGCTAACGCATTCCTGTCGCCCACCCCCTGCGTCTTCGGTCGTGCCTCCACTCCTCGATCCCACCGGTTCTACCTGCCTGACGAGCCGATCACGACGGGCGAGTGCCGCGGCCCAACTAAGCCGAGGGACGACGCCCGGGCGATGCTGGTGGAAATGCGCGCCACTGGTTGCCAGACCCTCATCCCGCCCTCGGTCCACCCCTCGGGGGAGCCGGTGACGTGGGCCGAGGCGGGCGACCCTGCGGCCGTAGCCTCGGCCGAGCTCGTTACGGCGGTCACCCGCTTGGCCGCGGCGGCCCTGCTCATCCGCCACTGGCCCTGCGCGGGATCCCGCCAGGACGCCGCCCTCGCCCTCGCCGGTGCCCTGCTTCGCACCGGCTGGCTTGTGGAGGATGTCGCCACCTTCATCGAAACCGTTGCTGTGGCGGCCGGCGACGAGGAAGCACGGAAGCGTGGAGAGGCGGCCCACTTTACCGCCCGTGCCCTCGCGAACGGGGCTCCCGCCACGGGCTGGCCAACTTTGGCCGAACTGCTTGACGCCAAGGTTGTTGACCGGGCCCGGAGCTGGCTCGGAATTTCCGGAGACGGCAGGAACAGACCTGGTGCGTCGGGAGCCACCTCGGACGCGGAGGATGCCTCTGAGCGCTCCTCCAGGGGACGTGAGCCAGCCCAGGCGACGGTCCTGGTCGAGTTGGCCCGGGAGGAAGGGGTCGAACTCTTCCATGACGAGCAGGGGGAGCCGTTCGCCTCCTTCCCCGTCGACGAGCACCGGGAGACCTGGCCGCTCCGCTCCAAGACCGTCCGCCACTAGCTGGCCCGGATCTTCTTCCTGAGCCGGGGGCGGGCGCCGGGGAGCCAGGCCCTCCAGGATGCGCTGCAGGTCCTCGACGGCGAGGCCCGCTTTGCCGGGGAGGAGTACCCCGTCGCCGTCCGCCTCGCCGACCATGCTGGAACGCTCTATCTCGACCTCGGGGATACGGGCTGGCGTGTCGTGGCCATCTCCCCCGCGGGCTGGCAGATCCTGGCCCCGGAGGTCTGTCCCGTCCGCTTCCGTCGCCCGCGTGGCCTGCTGCCCCTGCCGGAACCACGGCGTGGTGGCCGGATCGCCGCCCTGCGCAGGCTGCTCAACCTGGCCGGGGAGGAGGATTTCTATCTCGTGGTCGGGTGGCTGCTCGCCTGCCTCTACCCCCGGGGACCGCGCCCGGTCCTGCAACTCCTGGGCGAGCAGGGAAGCGCCAAGTCCACCCAGGCCAGGCTGCTGCGCTCCCTCGTCGACCCCAACGCGGTGCCCTTGCGAACCCAGCCCCGTGACGAGGGAGACCTCCTCATCGCCGCCACGAATGGGGCGGTGGTGGCCCTGGACAACCTCTCGGAATTGCCCCGCTGGCTCTCCGACGCGCTCTGCCGCCTGGCAACCGGAGGAGGCTTATCCAAGCGGGAGCTCTACACCGACACGGACGAGGTCTTGCTCGATGCCCGCTGCCCCGTGCTGCTGACGGCGATCGGAGAGGTGGCGACCGCGAGTGACCTGCTCGATCGCTGCCTGACGGTGACCTTGCCCGCGATCCCGCCGGAGGGGCGGCGGACCGAGGCCGAGGTCGAGATCCTGGCGGCTTCTGCCCACCCCCAGATTCTCGGTGCCCTGCTCGATGCCGCAGCCGCCGGGCTGGCCAATCTGCCGACGACGCGTCTGGACCGGCGGCCGCGACTGGCCGACTTCGCGACCTGGGTCGAGGCGGCGGCCCCGGCGCTGGGGTGGGAGGCGGGGGTGTTCCTGGACGCGCTGGAGGCCAACCGGCGGGGGGCCGATGCGGTGGCGATCGAGGCGCTGCCCGTGGGACCGGTCCTGCTGACCTTCATGGAGAGCCGGGACGACTGGGAGGGCACCGCGACAGTGCTGCTGGGAGAGCTGACCCGGCTGGCGGCCGAGGAGGTCCGGAAGGAGCGGGAGTGGCCGAAGCGGGCCAACCGGCTCGCCAATCAATTACGGCGGCTGGCGCCCAACCTCCGCGCGATCGGGCTCTGGGTCGGGTGGGGGCGGGAGGCTGGTAGCGGCCAGCGACTGGTGCTGCTGACCAAGAACAAGGGGGCGTGGAACCGTCACGACCGTCACGACCGTCACGACCGTCACAGCTCGGCTGAATCGACGGATAGGGAGAGCGGAGGACCGTCACCCCCATCGTCACCCCATCGTCACGGACCAAACCCGGATCGGGCGTCGGACGAGGGAAATCCCGCCGCTCGTGACGGTCGTGACGATGGTGACGATGCTGGTGCCCCCTTGTTCCAACCCCGCCTCACCGAACCGGACACATCCGACGACGGGGCGTACGAGGAGTTCGAGCTGTGAGCGCCGTCGAGCAGCCCGCGGGCACCGGCCGCGTTCCAAGCGCGGAGGAGCTGTTCGTGGCCCTGACCCGCGCGGGGGTGGTGCTGGTGGCCGACGGAGAGCGGCTGCGGGTGCGGGCGCCACGAGGGGCACTGACGGCTGAACTGCGAGCAGCGATGGAGCTCCGGCGGGACGCACTGCGCCAGATCGTCGCCGCCCGGTTCCGGGGCCCGGGGGAGTGCCTAGCGGCGCAGGGTAACGGCCGGTCCATACGCCCGTGTCTCCGGATGGGCGCATGCGCCCGGCCGGTCAACGGTCGTCCCTGCCTGGTGCCCGCGACCTGTTGCGTCTGCCGCGCCGCACTAGTGTGCGGGCGGCGCTACCTCTGCGTGACCTGCTCCGACGAGGATCGAGCCCTGGCGACTTACTACCAAGGAGATCGCTGACCATGAGCCGTCCCATTCGGTGCCGCCGTTGCGGCGCTCCCTTCGTGCGTGATTGCTTCACGTCCTTCGTTCGCTGGTGGCGCTGGTGTCCGTGCTGCCAGGGCCCCCTGCCGCCGACGGGTGGCGTACTGGCTACGGACCAGGGACAGGTCTTTCCGTACCTGGCGGAGGCAGCATGAGCCGGTCGCTGTGGCGGTGCCGCAACCGGGCCTGCCCGATCCCGCATGGCGCAGTGCTGGGGCGGGTGACCGCCGAGGACGGGCTGGTGCTCGAGACGGGCGTGGAGCGGTTTGCGGCCTATCTCGACACAGGAAAGGTGAACGTCTGGTGCCCGGCGTGCGGCACCGTGCGCGACTTTCGGGGACGCGCCGTTTCGACTCACTCCTCGAGTCGGTAGGGCATTGGGAGGACGACAACCCTCCGGCGGGGGTGCCACCTCTTTCTTGGAGAGGTGACGCCCCCACCGAACATGCGATTGCTGCTGCTCTCCGCGAGCCGCTATGAATAGAGGTGACCGTATTGGAGAAACAACCCCAGCACGTCGAGCTCTGCCGCTCCCTCGATCGCGTCGCGGATCGCCGCCGACTTCAGGTCGAGCGCCAGGAGTCGCTCGTCCGTGTCCTTGATGACCGCGTCGATGCGCAAGTAGTCGTCGCCGTGCCGATCGGCGTAGCGCGCCAATCCCCTCAGCTTCGGCGCGGCGTCGGCGAGGTGATACCCGTGGGGATCCACAATCGACGCCCGAATGCCGTCGTCGGTCCAGTGGAACAGGATGAAGTCGGGGTACATCGGCGCCTCGCGGCGCTCCCCGGCGTACGAGAGCCGGAGGGCCTCCTCGCCGCCGGTCGGGTTGCGGTACCACGCGACCAAGTCGTCGTCCGCGAGTTCGGCGCGGAGCACGGCCGCCTCCCACCCCTTGAGATCTTGCGGGAAGGTCGCGTCATCTGCGCACAGTACGTGCTTCGGCCAGCGCTGGCCAGCGTCGGCGACCACGTCGCTCTCGGGAATGATCAGATTGGTAGGTTCGGCAGAGCGGGTCTCCCGCCGGATCGTTTCATACCGGGCCTTGTGGGCGTCAGGCAGCTGGGCGATCGATTTCTGATGGGTCCGGAGCCAGATCCGTACCAGCGCCTCAGCTGTCGCGTCGACCGCCTCAGCCACCTCCGGGTGCAACGCCAAGGCAGCGACGATCACCTTTGCTTCGAGCGTGTCGAGATCGTTCCCTTGGGCCTCGAGGATGCGGTCGAGGTAGGCGAGGGCTACCCCCTCGGGCAGTTTGCGCTTGGCGACGCGGAACAGGTCATCGACGTTGTTGGGGTCGAGCGGCACCTCGGCGTCCTCGTCGAGGGCAGGAAGGTGGTCGATCGTCTCGGCGGCGAGAAGGGCGTAGGTGCGCTCGATCCGCAGTCCCCTGATGCGCCGGACGGAGACGGGGAACGACCCGTCGGCCTCAAGGCGGGCGCGATGCGCTTCCAACGCACCGACGAGGTGCAGACGGGCCTGACCGATGGCGTCATCCAGAATGTTGTCGCCGACGAGCAGTGCTGCAAAGCTGAAAAGGCGCGAGATCTGGGATCGGTAGATCGTGCCGGGCACGACGTACGTCGGGAGGCCCTCAAGCAATGCGAACACCTCGGGTGGGATATCCGGGTTGCGCCGGATGGTCACGGCGTCGGTGACGACCGGCACTGGCGGTTCGTCGTTCTGGCCCGTGTCGAACCGCTCCACGATCGATGCTACCTGCTGCTGGTTGAAGTGCGGCAGGTAGACCCTGACCGTGTTGAGGACCTTGTCGGTGGGGACCCGCCGGGCCAGCGGCGTCCGGACCATGCGACCGATGAGCTGGGTGATGTACGTCGCGTCGATGGTGCGCCGGAGCGAGACGAGCACCTCTGCCCTCGGGCAGTCCCAGCCCGTCGAGATGGCGTCCTTGCACAGCACGACGCGGATGTCGGGATCGTCCTGGATCTCTTGCGGCGCCATGTACCGGATCGTGTGCCGTCCTACGCTCAGCGTGGCGTGGTCGCCGAAGGTGTTCACGATGTTGCGGTCGTGCAGCCCGGGCCAGGCGCCATGCACGGCGTCGAGCAGCTCCGCAAGCTCGGCCTCGGACGGGGCGTTCCTCACCTGCACGACCAGGGCTGGCAGAACCGGCGGCTCGCCCTGCCGCTCGGTGTACGTGGCCCACGCCGTCTCGAACTCCCGGGTGCGGGCTGCGGCGGCCCGGACCAACGTGGTGTCGGCCAGCGGTTGCGCCACTGCGGGGCTGTCCAAGACGATGGCGTCTTTCAGCAGGCCCGACGCGCGCACATCCGCGATCGAGACGGCGATCGACCGGGAGCTGCGGTGGGCCGTCGCCCTCTGGAAGCGCTGGGGCGTCGCGGAGATGCCCCACACGACCGGTGCCGGGGGATTGGCGCCGGTCTGCCCGTTGATGATGCGCGAAACGATGGTCTCCCGGTCGCCTTCGTGGCGCATCCCGCGGTGCGCCTCGTCGATGATGACGTAGAAGTGCCCGCCGCGCTCCTGGATCGTGTTAGCGATCGACTGCCAGAGCGAGTACGTCCGGGCGTTGGTGTTGCCCTTGGCGAGCGGATTGGTCCGGGCAAGCTTCTGGATGTTGAGGAAGTAGGCCGCCCCCGGCCGGAACGCACGCTGGTCGAACCCGGCGTCGATGGTGACCAAACACCCCAGCGGCAGGTTCGACGCGGCGGTGATCTTGCGTTTGGTCTGCTCGTTGAGCGCCGGGTCGTCCGTGACCCACAGCACGACCGCCTCCGGGTCAGGGGCAAATGATCCCGCCCCTTGCAGGAGTGCCTCGATTACCGCAGCCGCGATCACGGTCTTCCCCGCGCCCGTCGGGGCCGAGAGCGAGACCGCGTGGAGCTCCGTCGGGTCCTCGGCGAGATCACGGGTCGCGCGTCGCAGCGCCTTCATCACGTCGGTGGACGCGGCTGCTTGGTAGTCCTTGAGCTCAAACCTCATGGCGCAGCGCCCAGGTTGATCTCGAATGCGCGCACGAAGTCGTCGTAGAGCCGCGCCGCCTCGACTCCCGCTGGCAGATTGCTCGCGACCTGCTGAAACACCGCCTCACTGTCGGTGACTACGAAGGCGTTCGTGAGCTGGGGGTGGTCCCGAACCTCCGAGACGAACTCGCGCCAGCGCTCGACGGCGAACAGCACGCCGTACCGTCCCCCGGCAGGGATGGACCACCCGTCGACGGGATCGTCGATGCGCGGACCGACGGCTCCTGCCTTAAGCCAGAGCCGTGGAGCGATCGCGCGGAATTGCCGGCCGAGGCTGACCAAGTCGGGGTCGTGGTATGTCAGGTTAAAGAACTCGACGTTCTCTTCGAAGCCGGACGCGTAAGGTGTCTCGTCCAGATATGCACCATCAAGTTCGTTCCCGTCGTGCGTCACGCCGGTTAGCGCCGCCTCAAGACGGGGTCGCGTGATGGCGTGGAAGATCCCGAGGCGCTCCCACTCCGGATCGCCCGGCGAGAACCCGCCCGCACGCAACGCCTTCGCCTCTTCCTCGGACACCTCGTTGTTCGTCACCAGGATCGAGCGGCGCCGCCCGTCGTCCTCGGCGTTCAGCCGGGCCAGCGCATGGCAGGTGGTACCGGACCCGGCGAAGAAGTCGACCACGAGGGCGTTCGGCTTGTCGCCGACCGCGATGCGCAGGGTGTCCTCCACGGCGTAGAGTGATTTCGGGAACGGAAATGCTCGTCCGGGCACGAACGTCTTCACCAGGGCCGTGCCGTACTCGCCCGCGCGGTGAGAAGGACGGTTCCAAACCGTCTTGGCGACCGTTGTGGTCACCCGGTTGCTCCCCTTGAGGATCACGGCACCGTTTCCATCCCGCCCGACGACCGCAATCTCCCCGGCCTGAATCCGTTTGATTTGGGGTCTGCCGAGGTAGAGCAGAGACCAGCGATCTTTGACCCGGTCGTACGCGCCGACCTTCGCGTAGCCGTCCGCCAAGAGCTGCCGTAGGGTCGCCGGCGACACGCGCCAGCGCCCCTCGTCCCCGTTGGTGCGCAGGGGCCACACCGTGACCAGGCCGGGCACGTCGGGAACCTCGTGCCGGTCTGCATGGGCCGGCAGCGGATCCCCGACCTGAGCAACACACCGGTGTATCGGGTCGACGTAGACGGGAAAGAACAAGTTCGGCCGGTCGGCTCGTCGGGAACCGGTGCCTCCGCGCAGCAGCCATTCCCATCGGACCTTCGCACCCTTGGTTCCCGCCGTGTCGGTGAGAAGGTCGTCGTCCGAGGGGGTCGGCTGGGCACTACCGACGAAGACGAAGAAGGCGTATTCCTCGACCCGTCCGAGCTCTTGCTTCCGCGCCTGGCCGAGTGGATTGATGACGATCGTCGCCATCTGCCGCACCGCCTCGGGGAACAACTGCTCCAGCAGCATGCCGAGGTGGTGGACCTCCTTCTCGTCGATGGTGATGACCAGGACAGACGCCTCCGGGTTCAAGAGCCGCTTGGCGAGGAGGAGCCGGCGCTGCATGAACGCGAGCCACTTGCTGTGCCGATACTGGTCCACGCCGTCGACGTAGTCGTTGTTGTACTTCCAGTCCTTCGCCCCGGTGTTGTAGGGGGGGTCGAGGTACATCGCATCCACTTGGCCCTCATAGGCGTAGAGCAACATTTCGAGCGCGTGGTAATTCTCGCCGTTGATGACGACGTGAAACGGCTTGTCGCCGCCCTGCTCGATGCGCCCGAGCGGGGCCAGGCCCGGATAGATCGGCTCCCCGAACTCGCGCACCACGGCCAGGTTGGCGGCCGGCTCTGTCTGGCGCTCGCCGTCCCCGAGCACCGAGGATAGGGCGGTGACCCCGTCCTTGACGGCGTCCACCTTCCACAGATCGCTGGCGCCATTGGCCCGCACCCGGACGGTGCAGCCGGGACGGACCCGAAATCCCGGGAGTTCGACGGTCTCGGGTTTATGTTCCTGGAATACCAGCCCGAACGAGCGCCGCTGGAGGAGCCCGTCGACCTCCGAGCGAAGTGCCGACCTGAGCGCTGGATCGGTGATTTTGTCGATCAAGGCATCGATGTGCGCCATGGGAGTCCTTCGGACGCGCAAGCACGGTAGGTCAGGCCAGCAGGGTCCGCTAACACGGGTCTGCGGTGGTAATCAATGTAGGTAGCAGTATCGAGAAAGCGTGGAGCCATGATAGACCTGGATGATAGACTAGATGGAACAAGCGAGTGGTGGACGCAAGGGCCGCCGGACGCGAGCAAGCACGCTCGCCCGGCGGCCCGTCCCGTTTTCAGAGCACGGCGACGCGGATGGAGGCCAAGATGCCGGATCAGGAGCCTAACGAGCACGAGCCTGAGGTGCCAGAGCAGGACTGGGCGGTCGCCCCCCTCTCGTCCCTCACCCCCGACCCCCGCAACGCCCGCACGCATTCGGACCGCAACCTCGCTCAGATCGAAGCCGCCCTGCGCGAAGTCGGCGCCGCCCGCTCCATCGTCGTCGACGAGGCCGGCGCCATCCTCGCCAGCAACGCCACCGTCCAAGCCGCCAAGCAGGCCGGCCTCACCCGCGTCCGCCTCGTCGAGGCCGACGGCACGGAACTGGTCGCCGTCCGCCGCTCGGGCTTGACTCCGGAGCAGAAGCGCCGCCTCGCCCTCCACGACAACCGCGCTGCCGAACTCGCCGCGTGGGACACCGACGTCCTGGCCTCCCTCGCCGACGAACTTAACCTATCGGATCTCTGGGAACCGGACGAACTGGCCGACCTCCTGGCGCGGGAGGCGCC
>JALYMD010000270.1 GCA_030773875.1 Chloroflexota bacterium
ATCAGACGTTCCAAATCGTGGCGATGACGGACGACCTCGACGTGACGAACCTCCCGAGCCATGAGCTTGCCGTAGAAGAACGTGACCACGATCTTGAGCACGGCCGCTACCGGCACCGCTAGGATCAGCCCGAGCACCCCGCCAAGGGAGGTCCCAATAACCAAGACGAAGAGGACCAGCAGCGGATGAAGGTGGACGATCCGCCCAATTACGAGGGGAATCACGAACGCATCTTCCATCTGCCGCAGCGCGAAGTAGGTGAGACCCACGACGAGAGCCAAGGTGCCATGGGACCAGCCGAAGGGGGTGGTGTCCTGAAACAGGGCAATGAAGACGGCAATTGAGCCGGCGGCCCAGGGGCCGATCAGAGGGATCAACTCAAGGAATCCCGTGGCGATCGCGACCGAGAGGGCATAGTCGACCCGGAGGATCTTCAGAGCGATAAACGAGGCCACGCTCATGATCGCCACCAGCAGCAGCTGGCCTCGGATGTAGGCGCCAAGCGTGTTGTTGATGTCGACAAGCAAGCGGTCGAATTCGCGGTGATAGCGTCGATTGAGAATATCCCGGATGGTCTGTACGAAGCGGTCACCGTAAACGATAAAATAGAACGACGCGATAAGGTAAATCAGAAGTTCGATGGCTACGGAGAAGGTCGTCAGCACCAGAGGCAAGGCCGAGGAACTGAGCAGGCCCGCTGCTTCTTCCGCTACAGCGGTGAGCCGCTCCTCGATGAAGTCTGCTTCCAGTCCAAGGCGATCCATCCGATCCCCCTGGCGCTCCTCCAGCCAGGTCCGCGTCTCAGCGACGGCGCTCGGGATCTGGTCCTGGAGGTCCTGGAGTTGGTCGACCAGCAGCGGCGTGAGGTTGATGAGGAGAATGGTGAAGACCAAGCCCAGCATCACATAGAGCCAGGTCGTGATGAGGTGCTTGGGGAGATGGGTTTTGCGATGGATGACGGCAACGAGAGGGTGGAGGATGTAGGCGGTGATGATGGCCCACGCGAAAGGACGGAGCGCGTGAGCGGCCTCGAACAGCACGAAGCCAGCGACGACCACCGCGATCCACGCGACGGCGACGCGAGCTCGAGGGGAGAGCGTGACCTCCATGCGCCTCTCGCCGCAGGCCGGGCGGCTGGTGTGCTTCGATACTCGATCGACTCATTGCCGTCGGGTACGCTGAAGACCCGATTCTAGCACGCGATCTCTCCCGGTGGGGGGGGCCTCTGCGCGATGCATCTTCATCCTGGTGCTGAGATCTCACTCGCTCATGAGTGGCGCAGGGCCGCCGTACGGAGCATTCACCTGGCGTAGACTGTGAGGGTGGAGGGTTCCCACGCAGGTCACCGCAGGGAAGGGGCAACGGACATGGTGAATTTTCGGTTGCCGGGACCGACCCCGTTGCCGCCGCCGGTGATCGAGGCCATGGGACGACCGATGATCCCGCATCGGGGACCTGTGTTCCGGGCCTTTTACACGGACTTGCTGCGGCGCGCCCGGGCGATCCACCGGACGGAGGGAGACGTTTTTATCTGGCCTGCCTCCGGCTCGGCCGGTTGGGAGGTCGCGATCGTCAACCTGCTCTCCCCTGGGGACCGTGTCGTCACGACGGTCTGTGGCGACTTCGGGGATCGCTTTGCGAAGGCTGGCCTCGCCTTTGGCCTCGACGTGCGGCAGTTGGACGTGCCCTGGGGCCAAGCTGTCACGGGGGCTGCCCTCGCTCAGGCGTTAGAGACTCACGGTCCAGTGAGGGCAGTCTTTCTCACCCACAACGAAACGTCGACAGGCGTGACCAACCCGCTGCGGGATCTGACCCGGGTCGCGGTGGAGCACGGCGCACTCACGATCGTCGATGCGGTCAGTTCCGCGGGCGCGCTTCCGCTTGAGATGGACGCCTGGGATGTTGACTTCGTGCTCTCGGGCTCCCAGAAAGCCTGGATGTGCCCGCCGGGTCTGCTTATCGCCGGGATTGGGAGCAGGGCGTGGGACGCCTACGCGCGTTCGACCTTCCCCCGGTTCTTCTGGGATATCGGCGCTGCAA
>JALYMD010000271.1 GCA_030773875.1 Chloroflexota bacterium
GCTGGGCGATCGAGGCAGGGATGGATGTCTGCAACTTGAGCCTCGGCTCGACGAAGCAGGACTTCTTCGGGATCCTGCACGAGCTGGCCGACTTGGCGTATTTCCGCCACATCCCGCTGGTGGTGGCGGCCAACAACCTGCCGGCTCCCTCCTTTCCCTCCACCTACGCGGCGGTGGTCTCCGTCGCCGCCCACGACGTGCCGGACCCCGAGCGCTTCTACTACAACCCTGAGCCGCCGGTGGAGTTCGGCGCCCACGGGATCGACGTCCGGGTGGCCTGGCAGGGCGGAAGCTGGATCACGGCCACCGGCAACAGTTTTGCCACACCGCATATTGCCGGCATCGTCGCCCGGATCCTGGCCAAGCACCCGGGGCTGACCGTCTTCCAGCTCAAGACGATCCTGCGGGCGCTCGCGGCCAATGTGGCGCGAGCGGGCGTCTAACCAAGCTCCCGGCGGAGCCCGGCTTGGCCAAGTGTGGACGGGCCGGATGACGCATCCCCAAGGTTTGGCCTGGCTTGCCGGGCGTGCTGGGCATCGCCTATGCTCCGGTATCACGGTTGTTTGCCGGAGTGGCGAAGGGTGTCGGCAGCATGCGCCTGCCGGCCGGTCCTCGCTGCCGGCGCGGTCTGAAACGGGGCCATGCACCGCTTCCCATCCCCCCCCTCCGCTTCCCGCCGTCTCGGTCCGCGGATCGCCGTGGGCGGCATCTCTCACGAGACCAACACCTTCTCCCCGATGAAGACCACCCTGGACGCCTTCCGGGCCCGGGCCTATCTCGTGGGAGATGCCGTGGTCCAACAGGGACGCGGTGCCCGGAATGTTCTCGGGGGAATCGTCGACGCGGCGACAGAGGCCGGGGCTACGCTTGTGCCGACGCTGTTCGCCTCTGCCACGCCTGGCGGGGTGGTGACCCGTGAGGCCTTCGAGCATCTTCGGGATCGCCTGCTAGATCGGCTCCGCCCACCCTACACCGGGCCGTTGCCGCTCTCGGGCGTGGTGCTCGCGCTCCACGGCGCGATGGTTGCCGAGGGAGAGGAGAACGCCGAGGGAGCGCTGTTGCGGGACGTGCGTGCCGTCATTGGCCCAAACGTGCCGCTGGTGGCGGTGCTGGACTTCCACGCCAATGTCTCGTCACTGATGGCCACCTCCGCCGATCTGCTGATCGGCTATGGGACCTATCCTCACGTCGACACCTACGAGCGGGGCCAGGAAGCGGTGGAACACGTGCTGACGCTGCGGCGCCGACCGCGGCACCCGGCGACCGCCTTGCGGATCGTGCCGCTCCTCGCACCGCTGCCGGCCCAGCGCACCACCGGCCCAACACCGATGCGGGACGTGATGCGCCACGCCGAGGCGTTTCGGCGGGAGCCGGGCGTGGTGTCGATCTCGGTTGCCGGCGGGTTCCCGTACAGCGATGTGCCGGCTGCTGGGCTGAGCGTGCACGTTGCCACGGATGGAGACCAGAGCCTTGCTGACAGCTTGGCGGATCGCGTCGCCAGTACTGTGTGGGACCGGCGGGCACGGTTCGCGACGCGCGGCTTGCCGCCCGATGAGGCGATCGACCGAGCTCTCGATCTCACCAAACCCGGACGACCTGTGGTGCTGGCCGACGTGGCAGACAATCCTGGGGCGGGGGCAGCTGGGGACGGGACGACGTTGCTGGCGCGGCTTCTAGCGCGAGGCGTGACTGGGGCGGCCCTGGGCGTGATCGCGGACCCCGAGACGGTTGCGGCGGCGGCCGGCGCCGGCGTGGGTGGGGTCGTGCGGCGGGGCGTGGGTGGGCGCACGGACTCGCGCACGGGCGCACCAGTGGAGGCTGCCTGGCGCGTGTGCGCGCTGACCGATGGTGCCTTTACGAACCGGGGACCCATGGGGACAGGAGGCGCGACGCGGCTCGGTCGAACCGCGGTGCTGGAGGCAGGCGGGGTTGAGGTGGTGGTCTGCGAGCGTCGGGTGCAGGCGCTGGATCCGGAGTTGTTCCGGGCCGCGGGGATTGACCCGGCCGCGCGGCGGGTGCTGGCGGTGAAGTCCAGCGTCCACTTCCGGGCGGCCTTTGAGCCTCTGGCTGCCGCGGTGCTGGAGGTGGAGACACCGGGTTTGAGCGGCTCGGATCTCGTTTCGCTTCCGTACCGGCGAGTGCGGCGCCCGATCTGGCCCCTGGATCGGGAGGTCCGGTTCCTTGCCTGAGCGAAGGGAACCGCTGCACGGCCACGCCGCCCCAGCCGGGCGGGAGGACCCGTATGCCGATTTGCCCCGCCGCACGCGAGCGCGGAAGGCGATCGGTGATCCTGGCGGTCCCCGGCCGGCGGTTCCGGCTGGACAGCGACGGCGGCTGACGGATGAAGAGCGCCGGGCCATCCGGGAGCGACGCCAAGCGGTCCTCGCACCGGCCGAGCGAGCCAATGTCGATCCCGGGCCGGCATCTCCTGAAGGCCTAGAGCGGAGACCGCGATCGGAGCGAGCCGCGTCGCGCCGAGTCGGGGGCCGGGTGCTGGCTCTGGGCACGCTGCTCTTCGTCAGCATGACGGTCGTCGCGGCCGGTGCAGGCGGCGTCTTCGATCGGGGCGAACGGCGAGAGTCGGAACCGACCGCCCCTGCACTGGCGGCCATCGCCTCACCCGAAGCGGAGCTGGCTGCTGCCGCGGGTGCGGTTGCCAGCCCCGCCTCTGAGCCCCTGGCGGATGACGTCCCGGTGATCTGCCTGGACCCGGGACACGGCGGCGACGATACGGGATACACGCGTGAGCCGGGTGGGGGTCTTCCGTTCATGGCGGAGGCGGATTACAACCTGGCCCATGCCCTCGACCTTGCCGGGCGATTGCGAGCCCGTGGCATCACGGTC
>JALYMD010000272.1 GCA_030773875.1 Chloroflexota bacterium
GAGCAGGTCTCCCAAGGCACGCTCACGCCACGGGAGGCGCGAGAGAGCCCGCACCGGAATATCGTGACGCACGCGCTTGGGCAGCGAGAGAAGCTCGATCCGAAGATGCCCAACATCTTCGAGTTAACGCTGCTCCCGGAAGACCGCCTCCTGCTCTGCAGCGACGGATTTTATGACGTTGTTGAGGACGATGAGCTTGTCGCGGTGCTGCTGCAGCATGGACCCGAGTCGGCGGCACGGCGGCTCGTAGAACTTGCCAACGAGCAGGGCACGACCGACAACGTCAGCGCCGTTGTCGCCGAGGTGACGCCGGTGCGGGTGCTTGAACCGGTCCTTGCAGGTGCCGGAGCGGATCGCGGTGGCTTAGGGACGTACCTGGTGCCTGCTCTGGTGCTGCTCGGCGCGGTGGTCTTCATCGCGCTGGTGATTCTCGCGCTGGCACTCCTTGGGTAATGCCGGACCAGCCCGCTTCCAACGGCCTGAGGGGAGGCGGCATGACGAGTGTCATTGACGCCCACACGCATATCTTCTCGCCGGAGGTGGTCCGGGGGCGCGAGGCGTTTGTTGGGCGTGACCTCTGGTTCGAGCAGCTCTATGCGGATCCGAGGGCCCTGCTGGTGACGGCGGAGGATCTGCTGCGGAGTATGGATGGCGCTGGGATCGACCACGCCGTGGTCTGCGGCTTCCCTTGGCACGATCCAGGCATCTGCCGGGAGCACAATGACTACCTGGCGGCGTCGTGCCGGGCGAGCAATGGGCGGCTGGTGTGGCTCGCCACCGTGGCGCCGGCTGAAGGCGCCGGGGCCGGGGAAGAGGTCCAGCGTGCCGCGGCGCTGGGAGCCTCCGGGGTGGGCGAGTTGAACGCCGACGCTCAGCGGTTCGACCTAACCCGACCCGCGGATGTTAGCCCCGTGGTCGAGACCTGCGTGGATTTGGACTTGCCGCTGATGCTGCACGCGACGGAGCCTGTCGGGCACAGCTATCGAGGCAAAGGGACGGCGACGCCTGATCGCTTGCTGGCCTTTCTGGCGGCGTACCCCGAGCTCCGGGTGGTGGCGGCGCATTGGGGCGGCGGGCTGCCTTTCTACGAGCTGATGCCGGAGGTGGCGGCGGCGGCGGCGCGGGTGACGTACGATTCAGCGGCCTCGACCTACCTGTACCGCTTCCCAGTCTTCCGCACCGTTATCGACCTCGTTGGACCCCAGCGGGTCATGTTCGGGAGCGACTTCCCAGTGCTCCGCCAGGATAGGTTCCTCCGCCGGGTGCGGGGGGTGGGATTGTCTGCGGAGGAGTCGGCGGCGGTGCTGGGTGAGACCGCCCGTCAGGTGTACCGAATTCCGCCCTCTCCGGCTGAGGCAGCGGCGTGATCGCGGGTCTCCGGGGGCGCCTGGAAGCGGCGACGGCAGATTCGGTGCTGGTCGACGTTAGCGGGGTGATCTACCGGGTCGGGACCAGTGCGACGACCATCGCCGAGATCGGGCAGGTGGGCCAGGCGGTTCGCCTGCTGACCCACCTGTTTGTCCGGGAGGATCAGCTCACGCTGTATGGGTTTGCCAGCGCCGAGGAGTTGCGGCTCTTCGAGACCCTGATCGCGGTGACCGGGGTGGGACCGCGTCTCGCCTGCGCGATCCTGTCCCACGTCCGGACTGACGCACTCTACGATGCCGTCGCCCACGAGAACGCTGCCCTCTTAGCCACCGTGCCCGGTGTGGGCAAGAAGACAGCCGCCCGGTTGTTGCTGGAGCTGCGAGGGAAGCTGCCGGCGGCAGCAGCCGGGGTGGGGGCGGGGACTGCGCCGTCGGCCGACGAAAACGAGGTGGTCGAGGCGCTGCGGGCGCTGGGTTATACGGTGGCTGAGGCCCACGGCGCGGTGATGCGCGCCGGCCGGGAACCGGGTCAGTCGGTGGAAGAGCAGGTGCTGGCAGCGTTGCGGGAGTTGGCGGAGGGGTAGACAGCGGCTGCTCCTCTCCTGGCATCCCGTCATTTTTGCAATGCCAATGCGTGAAATGCTCGCGCGGTTCCCGCCGGTCAGTCGTTGGAACGGCGGAGGCGGCGGTCCATGGCGGCGGCGTGGGCAGTAAGGCCTTCGGCGCGGGCGAGAGCGGCGGCGGCTGGACCGACGCGCAGGAGGCCGGCACGATTCGCGGCGGCGAGGCTGATGACCTTGGTGAAGTCCTGGACGTGGATGGGAGAGAAGAAGCGAGCGGTGCCGCCGGTGGGCATGACGTGGCTCGGGCCGGCGGTGTAGTCCCCCAGAACCTCTGGGTTGTCCTCGCCGACGAAGATGCCGCCGGCGTGGCGGACCAGCGGCACGGCGCTCCATGGGTCCTGGAGCAGCAGGCAAAGATGCTCCGGGGCGTAGGCATTGGCGAGGTCAAGGGCGGTTTCGACATCGGGCACGACGGCAATGAGACCGTTGGCGCCCAGGGACTGGGCCGCTATCTCCCGCCGTTCCAGGGACGGGAGTTGCTCGGCGAGGGCGGCGGCGACCGCGTCGGCGAGATCGGGACTTGTGGTGAGGAGGATCGCACTGGCCATGGGGTCGTGCTCGGCCTGGGCGAGCATGTCGGCTGCGGCGATGGCGGGGTCGGCGCTCTCGTCAGCGACGAGGAGCGTCTCGGTGGGGCCGGGGAGCTGGTCGATGGCAACCGTGCCGTAAACCCGCTGCTTGGCGAGCACGACGAAGATGTTGCCGGGGCCGTAGATCTTGTCGACGTGCGGCACGGTGGCCGTGCCGTACGCCATGGCTGCGATCGCCTGGGCGCCACCGACCGCGAAGACGCGGTCGACGCCGGCGATCCTTGCAGCGGCGAGGACCGTGCCCGAGACACGCCCGTCAGATCCTGGCGGCGCGCAAACGATTACCTCGGCTACGCCGGCCACCCGCGCTGGTACGGCGGTCATGAGCAGGGAGGAGGGATAGGCGGCCGTGCCCCCCGGAGTGTAGATGCCGACCCGCTCCAGCGGTCGCACGATCTGACCGAGGGCGCCGTCCGGCGAGTAGTCCACCCAGGAGGTCCGGACCTGCTTGCGGTGGAAGGCGGCGATCTGGTCGGCGGCTAAGGAGAGAGCGTCGCGCAGCGCAGGGTCGAGCGAGGCTAGGGCCTCGTCCCAGGCTGACGGCGGAACCTCGAGTGGGTCGGGGACACGTCCGTCAAACGCTTCAGTGTAGCGGAGGAGGGCCGCGTCTCCCTCGTTCCGGACCTCCCCGAGGATACGCTCCACCACCTGATCGGCGGTCAAATCTTCGCCGAAGACCCTGCGGATCCCCTCCTGCATCCGGGGGGAGAGTCGCGGTTCCTCGAAGCCACGACGGCGCGACAGGACAGAGCGGGCCTCGTCCACATCGGTAGTGCGGCGGATCAGCGGCGTGGTCGTGGTTGAGGTTGACATCAGGTGATCCTTCTAGCGCGGGGGTCGGGCTGGAAGACGGTCAGGAATCGCGGCGGTTCATCTACTGAATGGGGAGCCGGGAGCGGCTGCGCGCTCCCGGCGACGATGATGTCTGCTCCTGAGGCCGACAGAGCCAGTCGTGCTCTTCATTAGGCACGAAGGGTTCCACTCACCTTCTGGGCGAGGACTTTCTCGATCCGGCCGCGAGCCTTGCCGAGGTCCGCGTCGGTGAGGGCGCGGTCCGGCGCCGTGAAGGTGACGCGGTAGGCGAGACTCTTCCGGTTCTCGCCGATCTGCGCTCCGCGGAAGACGTCGAACAGGGCGATGTCCGTTGCCAGGGCGCCGGCGCCGGTGAGGAGGGCCTGCTCGACGGCAGCCGCTGAGGTCTCCTCCGCCACGACGACGGCGAAGTCCTGCTGGACGGGCAGGAAGCGCGGGACCCGAATCTCGGTGGCCGCCGCGTGTGCTGCCTCTTGAAGCGCGTCGAGGTCGATCTCGGCTACGGCAACGCGGTGGTCCGCGAGGCCGAAGTCGGCCGCGATGTCCGGGCGAAGCTCGCCGAGCAGGACGACCACCTTACCGGCATGGGAGAGAGTTGCGGTGCGACCGGGATGGAGGCCCGGGACGGCCGCGGCGTCGAATGAGGGCCGGATGCCAGTATGCCTGCCAATCACGTCGACAATGCCTTTGAGGTCGAAGAAGTCGAGGTCCCCCGGAACGGCGAACCGGCCGACGGTGTCCCGCTGGCCAGCGAGTAGCAGGGCGCAGACGTTGACTTCGCGGGGAAGCTCGTCGCGTCCCTGCGGGAGATAGACGCGCGCCATCTCGAACAGGCGGACGGCCGTCTGGTGCTTCAGGTTCTCGGCCGCGACCTCCAGCAGGGAGGGAACAATGGTCGGCCGGAGGAAGGAGCGGTCACTCTGGAGCGGATTCCTCAGCCGCACGAGAGCGGTGAGTGGCGCCCAGTGGAGGAAGCCAACCGTTCCCTGGTCATCCGCGCCGAGAGCGACGAGCTGCTGCTCGGACGCGGTCACGTAAGTGACGGTTTCAACGCCGCCGGCACCCGCGAGGAGGCCGCGGAGGTCCGTCTGGAGGCGGAACATGGGATCGCGGACGACGGGCGGGGTGCGACCGGCCGGCAGCGTTTCGGGTAGCGCCTCGTAGCCGACGATGCGGGCCACTTCCTCGACCACGTCCTCGGGGATGGTGACGTCCTGGCGGTAGGTGGGCACCTGCACCGTCAACCAGTCTTGATCGTCGTCCGCGGCGAGGGCTGGGTCGAAGCCAAGACGGGTCAGCGCGTCGAGAACAACGGACGGCTCGAAGCCGATTCCGAGAATCCGCTCGATCAGTCCGAACGACATCGTGATTGAGCGCGGCTGAACGGGCTCTGGGTAGACGTCCCGCATTGCGGTGACGCGGCTGCCGGGGTTGAGATCGAGCAGGAGGCGAGTAGCGCGGGCAGCGGCCGGACCGACCAACTCGGGGTCTAGACCGCGTTCGAAGCGGGCCGAGGCGTCGGTGCGGAGCTTGAGGTCGCGGGCGGTGCGCCGGACGGAGCGCATGTCGAAGGTGGCGGCTTCGAGGAGGACCGTCGTCGTCTTCTCGGAGACTTCGCTGTCCACACCGCCCATCACACCGGCGACGACGACGGCGCGGTCAGCGTCGGCGATGACCAACACATCGGGGCTGAGGGTGCGGACCTGATGGTCCAACGTCTCGATGGTCTCGCCGACCCCTGCACGGCGGACAACGATGCGGCCCTCGTGGAGTTGATCCTTGTCGAAGGCGTGGAGGGGTTGACCCCACTCCAGCATGACGTAGTTAGTGACGTCGACGACGTTGTTGATGGACCTCAGACCGGCGGCGGCGAGGCGGCGCGCAAGCCAGGCGGGCGATGGCCCGACCCGGATCCCCTCGATGACCACCCCGGCATAGCGGGGGCAGAGATCGGGGGCTTCGACCTGGACGAGCGTCTCTTCTCCAGCCGACGCTGTGCCGAGATCGAACGTTGGGGGAAGCCGGAGCGGCGCAGCAGTGACGGCCGCGGCTTCGCGGGCGATTCCAAGGATCGAGAAGGCGTGGACGAGGTTTGGAGTGATCTCGAACTCGATTACGGTGTCGCCCAGCCAGTTTGCGAGGGGTGCGCCGACGGGCGCCTCCGGTTCGAGGACCAGGATTCCCTCATGCTCCCCGGAGAGGCCGAGCTCCTTCTCCGAGCAGACCATCCCTTCGGAGCGAACACCGCGGATGACGCCCGGCTTGAGGGTCTTGTACTGGAGCGTGTCGGAGTACCCGTCGATCAGGCGGGCGCCGGTCAGTGCCAGGGCGACGGTCTGTCCAGCGGCGATGTTCGGCGCTCCCGTCACCACGGTGAGGCGGTGCTCGCCCGCCTGAACGTCGGCGAGGGCCAGCCGGTCCGCATCGGGGTGGCGCTCGACCCGGTCGACGTGACCGACAAAGACGTTGTTCCAGCCGGCGCCAATCTCTTCGATCTTCTCAGCCTCGAGTCCGGCCATCGTGAGACGTCGCGCCAGCTCGGAGGGCCGGAGACCCGTGTCGACGAAGTCCGCCAGCCACCGCATCGGTACCTTCATGGGTCGTGGTCCTTTCGTGGGTCGGGGTCGGGGAGATCGTGGAGCGGTTAGACGGCGATGCGGGCGAACTGGCGGAGGAAGCGGAGGTCGTTGCCGGCGAAGGCACGGACATCGCCCACGCCCTCCTTCATCATCACCATCCGCTCGACGCCGAGGCCGAAGGCGAAGCCGGTGTAGCGTTCGGGGTCGTAGCCCACACCCTGGAGCACTTTCGGGTGAACCATGCCAGCCCCGCCCATCTCCAGCCATCCGGACTGCTTGCAGACGCGGCAGCCCTTGCCGTTGCAGATGGCACAGTCGACGGCGAAGTCGACGCCGGGCTCGACGAAGGGGAAGAAATCACAGCGGAAGCGGATGCGGCGCTCCGGCCCGAAGAGCTGGCGGGCGAGTTCCCGGAGTACGCCCTTGAGGTCGGCCATGGTGATGTTCGTGTCGACGGCGAGGCCTTCCAACTGGTGGAACATCCACTCATGGGAGGCATCCTGGGCCTCGTAGCGGTAGACACGGCCGGGTACGACCACTCGCACGGGCGGCTCGGTCTGCTCCATCGTTCGGGCCTGCATCGGCGAGGTGTGGGTGCGGAGGACGATCTCTTCCCGGTCTGATTCCACGATGATGGTGTCCCAGACATCACGGGCTGGGTGGTCGCTCGGGATGTTGAGGAGGTCGAAGTTGTAGCGGCCCGTCTCGACCTCCGGGCCGAAGACAGTTTGGAAGCCCATCAGGGCAAAGATGTCGCTCAGTTCCTCGATCATCCGGGAGACGGGGTGAACCACGCCGAGGGTCGGCTCGCGGCCGGGGAGCGTCACGTCGACGGCGTCCGCGGCTAGCCGGCGATCGAGATCGGCGGCGGCGAAGTGTTGGGCGCGCTCTGCGTAGGCGGCGGTGAGTTCCTGCTTGAGCGCGTTGGCGGCGCGACCGGCGGCCGGCCGCTCCTCAGGGGGGAGGGAGCCAAGCCGGCGAAGGAAAGCAGTCACCTCCCCCTTTGCGCCGAGGAAGGTCCGCTCCCAGGTGTCGGCGTCGGCGGGATTCACAACCGTCTCCAGGGCGGCAAGGGCTCGGTCCCTGATCTCGTCGAGGTTCGCTTCGGCGGTGGGCATGACAGTCATTCCGTCCTCGTTTGCGGGCGGCGTGTCGGTGCCGCGGGCAACAAAAAACCCCTCGCCAGGGACGAGGGGTCGCCACGCGGTACCACCCTGGTTCGCCGGCGAACCGGCGCGCTCATCTGCCACAGCCGACCCAGTGGTCGGTCACGGCACGCCCGGTAATGGCGGGCTACCAGGGACGACTACCGACGCTCTCAGCGCGTTCACCGTCCGGCTCGGGAGGGAACTTCCCCATCGCGCGACCGCGGCGGCTTCCAGTCCCTGGCGCGCCTTCCCTGGCCGGCGCGACGACGGGTACTCGGCTCCGTCATCGCCATTCGCGGTCTTTAGATGTAACGAGGAGTATAGCAAACGCCTGAGACCGGCTGGCTATACTCGCGGTAGGTGAGCAAGACGAACAGGCGAGAGGCGGCGCGTGGTGTCCGAAGCGACGGACGCTCGAACGGGCGGGAAGGGAACGTGACGGTGCACACCATTGTGGAATCGGTGTTTGGGCGGGAGATTCTGGACTCGCGGGGAAACCCGACGCTGGAGGTTGAGGTCGCGCTGGTGGGCGGGGCGACAGGGTCAGCGGCGGTGCCGTCCGGGGCGTCGACGGGGGCGCACGAGGCGGTCGAGCTGCGGGACGGCGACAAGGGGCGGTACGGCGGCAAGGGGGTGTTAACGGCAGTCGGCAACGTCAACGGCGAACTGGCGGAAGCGGTGGTTGGGCTGAACGCGCTCGACCAGGTGGGCATTGACCGGCTGATGCGGGACCTGGACGGGACGCCGAACAAGGGTCGGCTCGGCGCCAACGCCCTGCTGGGGGTGTCGCTTGCGGTGGCAAGGGCGGCGGCGGAGGCGGTCGGGCTGCCGCTATACCGTTACCTGGGCGGGCCGAATGCCCGGACGCTGCCGGTGCCGATGATGAACATCCTCAACGGGGGCAAGCACGCCGAGGGCTCCAGCGTCGACATGCAGGAGTTCATGGTGATGCCGGTCGGGGCTGGCTCGTTCCAGGACGGGCTGCGTTGGGGCGCCGAGATCTTCCACGCCCTGAAGGCGGTTCTGAAGGAGCGCGGGGCCAGCACGCACGTCGGCGACGAGGGAGGGTACGCGCCGAGCCTGCCTTCGAACCGGGAGGCGGTCGAGGTGGTGCTGCGGGCGATCGAGCGGGCCGGCTACCGGGCGGGGGAGGACGTGGTGATCGCCCTGGACCCGGCCGCCACGGAGTTCTACGAGGAGGGCACGTACCGACTGCGGGGTGAGGGCCGCACGCTCTCGGGAGCGGAGATGGTCCAGTTTTGGACGGATTGGGTCGGGAGCTACCCGATCGTCTCCATCGAGGACGGGCTGGCCGAGGACGACTGGGCGACCTGGGGAGAGCTGCGGCAAGGCATCGGTGACCGTGTCCAGCTTGTCGGCGACGATCTGTTCGTGACCAACACGGAGCGGTTGGAGCGGGGGATCCGGGAGCGGAGCGCGAACGCGATCCTGGTGAAGCTCAACCAGATCGGCACGCTGACAGAGACTTTCGACGCGATCGAGCTGGCGCAACGGGCAGGTTTCGCGGCCGTGATCTCCCACCGCAGCGGCGAGACGGCGGACACCTTCATCGCGGATCTGGCGGTGGCGACGAACGCCGGCCAGATCAAGACGGGCGCCCCGTCGCGGGTCGACCGGGTCGCCAAGTACAACCAGTTGCTGCGGATCGAGGAGGCGTTGGGTGACAGCGCCGGCTATCCGGGCCGGGGAGCGCTGGCAATCGGGGGGTAGCAGCGAGCCGCATCTGACGAGGACGGGCGCCTACGACGCGTCCGGTCGAAAGATGAGCGACGCCTCGGTCATGTCGGCTGGGATGGGGACGCCGAGGAGGTCGAGGAGCGTGGGGGCGACGGCGGCGAGGACGGCGCCCTGGCGGAGGGG